>CANONE010000010.1 GCA_947567585.1 uncultured Clostridia bacterium
TAAATCCAGCCTTTCGCAGGCCCATGAGGATTTGGGAAAGGCTATGGTGGTATTTGACCACATCGCAGCCCAGAAAATGGGTGTGCCGTTTTCCGGAGAAGAAGTATTGGTCAACCGGCCAGCACTGAATCCGCCCATCCGGGGTATACAGCCAGTCCTGATCTATACCGGCGGTAAATACGGGATGCTCTATGTTAAAGAGAAAAACGCCCCCCGGCTTGCAGGTTTTGAAGACGCTCTGAAAAACGGCGTCCAAACCTTCGATGTAGTGCAGCGCCAGATTGGAAACCACACAGTCCCACTGGTCCTCCGGGTACTCGTATTCCTCCATGCCGCAGACGCGGTAGCAAATGCCCGGGCCGCTGTTTTGCCTTCGCGCCTGGTCAATCATCTTCCGACTCAGGTCGATGCCCAAAACCTGAGAGGCCCCCTGCTCCTGGGCAAATTTGCAGTGCCACCCATACCCGCACCCCAGGTCAAGGACGGTTTTCCCCTCCAGCGGCGGGAACAGAGGCTTTAACTGGCGCCACTCCCCGGCAGAGGACAGGCCGTCCCGGCTACGGGGCATTTGGGCGTACTGGTTAAAAAGGCTGTCGTTATCATACTTGTTTTGCACAGAAAACGCTCCTTTGCAATAAATTTGCAAAAATTATAGCAAGGTTAGAAGAAAATATCAAGAGTAATATTGAAATAAACAACGCAACCTAACCTATAAAAGATAAACCCTGGGCTATCCCGAAACGCCAGCAGGGACGGGGCCATGGTTTTGACGGCCGTACATTTGGCGGCTTGCGTTATTGACATGGCAACAAAGGTCGTGATACAATTAATTATAAGGAAGGAGGCGCGTGCCGGGTGCGAATAACCGCTTTGATTGAGAATACGTCCTCCGATGAGAGGATTGCTCCGGAGCATGGACTGTCTTTATATATCGAAACGGGCGGGCATAGGATCCTCTTCGATATGGGACAGAGCGGGCGGTTTGCCAGGAATGCCGAAATACTGGGCGTGGATTTATCCGCGGTTGATATAGCCGTTGTGTCCCACGGGCATTATGATCATGGGGGAGGACTGGAGAAATTCTTGGAAACCAATGGGGAAGCGCCTGTGTATATCAGCCGTTTCGCCTTTCAGCCGCACTACAATGGGGACGGAAAATTCATCGGATTGGACCCATCCCTTGCGGAAAGGGAACAGTTGGTCTTTACCGGGGACGAGTATGCGGTTGCGCGGGGGCTGACGCTATATACATGCAACGCCCGCCCAAGAAAATATGCGGACGGCGTTTCTAGGTTCAGTATGTTTGCGGAGGGCCGCCGTCTGCCGGATCCCTTTTATCACGAGCAGTACTTGGCAATAGAGGAAGACGGGAAACGGACGCTGGTCAGCGGCTGCTCGCACAAAGGGGTTCTGAATCTGGTGGAATGGTTTAGACCCGACGTTTTGGTGGGCGGGTTCCACTTTCTAAAGCATCCTCTGGACGGCACGCTGGCGGACGCGGCCAAGCGTCTTCATGCCTGCCGCACAGATTTTTATACCTGCCATTGCACCGGTACAGAGCCCTATCAATTTATGAAACAATACATGGACCGTTTGTCATATCTATCCGCGGGGCAGACGGTCACAGTGTAAAAGGGAGAAGGCGGAGACGGGGACTCGGCTGTTCGGCGGCGTTACAGGCGGCGCGGACAAAGCGGTGGAAAGCTTTGCGGGGGACAGGGGGAATCCTAGCCTAGCCGCTCTGGTAACGAATGAGTAAGGCCGCCCCTACAGGCGGCTTTGGCATGGACAGCCTTACTCATTTGTGCTATAATTTATGTGCGCCTATCCACAAAGAGTCCGTGTCTGAGACCGGCGGGGAAACAGGGGCGACACAGCTGCGCTTCACCTCTGCAAGAAGACCCGCGCCGATCCTCTTTATTGAATAGGCGGAAAGAATGATTTGGCCTCAGAGCAAGGGGCAAAGGAGGAATTCTTATGAAAAATCAATGGGCGTGGCGGGACGAATACAGCATTGGCGTTGATGTGATCGACAAAGAGCATCGGCGGCTTTTCAAAATTATTGAAAAGCTTTTCTCATTTGGAGAGGAAGAAAAGAAGAACCAGCGGACCTGCCAGGAGGGAGTTAAATTCTTTAAAGGCCATGCCATGAAGCATTTTGCCGATGAAGAAACCTACATGGCCACCATTGGCTATGAGGGCCGCGAAAGACATACACATATACATAAGGATTTTCGGGAGCAAACCCTTCCGACCCTGGAGCAGGAGCTGGAGGAGAGCGGCTATTCCCCGGAGGCTATGGACCACTTTCTGGGCGTCTGCGCCGGGTGGCTGATCGGCCATACATTAACGGAGGATCTTGCCATTACCGGAAGGCAGGACAGCAAATGGGAGGGCCTGCTGCCCAGCGAGGAATTGGCGGCCATGAAAAAGGTGATCAAAGGGCTGGTATTTGACATGTTCCATCTGGAATCCCAGGTCATCAGCGACACCTATGGCGGAGAGAAGTTTGGAAAAGGCGTGTACTATTGGCTGTCCTATGGCTCTGCGAAGGATGAAGAAAAGCGGCAGGAGGTTATTCTGGTCTTCGAAGAAAAGCTGCTGGTGAGTACCGTGGGGAAGGCGATGGGGCTAAAGACCAATAAAATGGACAATATGCTGGTCCATGCTTCCCGGTTTGCGGCCAAGCAGTTTGTGGGCCGGGTGATGGAGCATCTGCCGGATGGGGACAGCTATGAGCTTAAAGAAGAGAACCTGCTGAGCTATGAACAGTTCCAGGAGGTCTTCCAGCGGGAAAAGCCGCAGGTAAGCCTTTTATTTAACACCGGCGGCCAGGGGTATTTCGCCTATTGCGCCATTGCGCCCCATATGCTGCAAAACGGCGTGGGGACGCCCATCGAAAATGAAAACGCTATGAGAGAGGTAGAGAAATACCTCTCCAGGCGAAACGCCCAAGCGGAACAGGAGGAAGAGGACCACCGGCTTAAGGTGCTGGTGGTAGACGACTCCATGACTATCCGCCAGGGCATGAAACAGCTGTTCAGCCAGGATTACGCGGTGGAAGCGGTGGACTCCGGCGCGGCGGCTTTCCGGGCCATTACACTGGAAAAACCTGACCTGGTTTTACTGGACTATGAGATGCCGGTGTGCGACGGCCGCCAGACTCTGGAAATGCTGCGGTCCGTAGACGACTTTAAGGATATCCCCGTCATCTTTTTGACCGGCCGAAGGGATCCGGAGAGCATGATCAAGGTGATGCCTTTGAACCCGGCCGGCTACCTGCTAAAGCACTTAAAGCCCCAAGAGATCAAAGAAAAAGTCGACGCTTTTTTCGAAAACGGAAAGCTATAGCGCCTACAAACCCAGCGCGCGGCTTTAGGGAAGGAGGAAGGGACGCATGGACGATGGGTATGGCAGCCTCAGCGACAGCAGGCTGGCCGCGTGCGTCCGCGCGGGAGAGCCAGACGCCTTTGTGGAGCTGAGCGCCCGGTATCTGTGGTTGATTCGGGCCAAGGCGGGCCAGTTTACAGGGCCGGCCGCCCCGGAGCGGGAAGACCTCTTTCAGGAGGGTTTTCTAGGGCTCTATGCGGCCGCTATGGGCTTTCGGGAAGGCGCGGGGGCCAGCTTCTCCACCTATGCCGGGGTGTGCGTCTATAACCGGATGACCAGCGCCGCCCGCCGCCATATGAACGCGGGAAACCGCACGCTCAATGAGTCCATCCCCCTGGAGGCCGCCGGGGAGCTCCCCATAGCGGCGGGCGGCCCCCAGGACCTTCTAGAACTGCGGGAGGGGTACGCCGCCATGTGGCAGCGTATCGACAAGGCCCTGACGCCTTTGGAACGCAAGGCTTTGGAGCTGTATTTGCAGGGCTGCCGCCGGGAAGAAGCGCCCCAGAGGGCCGGCATGGCGGTGAAAACTTTTGATAACGCCATGCACCGGGTGCGGATGAAGCTGAAAGGGCTGGGCACGGCGCAGACGGATGAAACGGATTAAAATGAAAAGGGCCGGCCTCGGAAGAGGGCCGGTATGGGTGAAAAATGATGTATGAGGACAAAACGCTGACCTGTAAGGAGTGCGGCAAAAGTTTTCAGTTTACCGCCGGGGAACAGGAGTTCTACGCGGCTAAGGGATTCTCCAACCATCCCCTTCGCTGTAAGGAGTGCCGGACCCGCCGGCGCCGGGAAGCCTATGCCGGCATATGCGCCGCTTGCGGCAAAGAGGCGCGGGTACCCTTTTTGCCAAAGGAGGACCGGCCTCTCTACTGCGCGGAGTGCTATGCCCAGATAAAGGCCGAGCGGGAAGGGAACCGGATCTAGCAGGATAAAAGCCGGCGTGCTGGAGAACCCGCCGCTTTGGAACCTGTATTCATGGCCGGGAGATGCCGGATGGGCCGCCAAAGACCCGCTGGCCTTTCGCGCCTGTAGATAGGGGTTCTTGTAGTAAGGCAAGTGCCTGCCAGCGCCATCAAGGCTGTCACGGCGGCTGCCAAATCCCTCCAGGCGCGTCCATTGACATGCCGCTGGGAATATGCTAAAATTTTCTATATTAGCTGAAAATAGAGGGGAGTCCTCACGATGAAGACGTACAAAATAGCTGTTCTTAAAGGAGACGGCATTGGTCCGGAAATTGTGGATCAAGCCATCAAGGCGCTGGATCAAGCCGCCAAAAAGCACGGTTTTGCGGTGGATTACGACTATCAGCTGTTGGGCGGCGCCGCCATTGACGCCACCGGTTCGCCACTTCCAGAGGCTACGATAGAGGCATGCCGGAATGCCAGCTCTGTTCTTTTGGGGGCTGTAGGCGGACCCAAGTGGGATAAGGAACCCGGGAGCAACCGTCCGGAGGCGGGGCTTTTGGGAATTCGCAAGGCGCTGGGCCTTTATGCCAACCTGCGTCCCGCCGTCATCTTCGCCCCGCTGCGGGACGCCTCTCCGCTGAAGCCGGAGATCACCGGCGAGAGCTTGGATATCATGGTGGTACGGGAGCTGACCGGCGGTATTTATTTTGGAGACCGGGGCACGGAAGAGATAGGGGGCGTGCAGTCCGCCTATGATACCGAGCGCTACAGCGTTCCGGAAATCCAGCGCATTGCCCGGGTTGCCTTTGATATGGCCCGGAAACGGAACCGCCGGCTGTGCAGCGTGGACAAGGCCAATGTTCTGGACAGCTCCCGGCTGTGGCGGGCCACCGTTAACCGCTTGGCCGCAGAGTATCCGGATGTAGAGCTCACCCACCTTTATGTGGACAACACCGCTATGCAATTGGTTCGCAATCCCGGACAGTTTGACGTAATCGTGACTTCTAACATGTTCGGCGACATTCTTTCCGACGAGGCTTCCATGATCAGCGGTTCCATCGGCATGCTGGCCTCCGCCAGCTTGGGCGAAGGGGGCCTGGGCCTTTACGAGCCCATCCACGGCTCCGCCCCGGACATTGCCGGGCAGGACGCCGCCAACCCCTTAGCCACCATCCTCTCCGCTGCCATGATGCTCCGCTATTCCCTCGACCAGCCGGAAGCGGCCCGGTCCATTGAAAACGCGGTGGCGGCGGTCCTAACGCAGGCCCGCACCAGAGACATCTACACCGAGGACTCCGGCTGCAGGCTAGTAGGCTGCCAAGAAATGGGCAATCTGGTAGCCAGCCTTATCTAACCGGAAAAGCGGTCTGCTCCGGCCACAAGCCTCCAGTGTGAAACGATGAAAATACGGCAAAAGAGTTTTTCTAAGATGGCCAAGACACTTTTTCAAGGAGTGTCTTGATCAGGGTACGGGACGGGATCCCGCAGCCATAAAGCTGCCGCCGGGCAGCAATGCAAAAGCATCCTGCGCACATCGCCTAAGACCGAACGATGTACGCGGGATGCTCTTTTGTCTTTGGTCAACCGTGCCTGTACGCGCTTTAACCGGCGTGGGTTTCAGCGGCCGGGGAGGCTCTCAGGCGGCGCTATTATCCGCCTTGCAGGGCCATGAAGATTACCATGATCAGGGGCTGGTGGAGCAGGTAAATAAGCAGGCTGTGTCGGCCCAAAAAGGACAAAGGCGCAAAACCGGGACGCAGCTTGTCCATAAGGGGCTGGCAGGGCCCTGCAAGCCGCCACAGAAAGTATCCGGCGGAATAGAGGAAAAACCAGGGCAGCAATGGGAAATAGTCGGTAGAATGAAAGGCCGGCCCCGGCAAGCCCAGCATGGCAAGGCCCGGGAACTGGTAGAGCCCTGCGGGCAGCTCCCACAGCCGGAGGCTTTCAAAGCCCAAGGCCCCGCGAGGCACTTGGTCACTGAGGAAAAAGAGGAAAAGGCTGACTAGAAATCCCGCCGGCGCTGGGAAAGCCGGACGTCCGGGGAGACGCCGCCACAGCTCCCGCAGCAGGTGCAGGCACAGAGTGGCCAATCCCATGAACCACAGAATTCCGTATACAATCAGCTGAGAGGGCATGGCCAAATAAGTGATCACTGTAATCAGCAGGCCGCATCCCAGCAGGAATGCGCCCCGTTTCACATGGCTTCTGGACATGCCCCAGCAAAACCCCGACACCAGCACAAAGCCCCAGCGGTTTACCGCCCGCAGGGCATAGGCCATGGGGCCGTCGTTCCAAGGAGTGGGGATCCCCCACATATTCTTTACATCATACAGGATGTGAAACAGGATCATCCCCAGGATGCAGACACCCCGGATGGTATCCAGCATTTCATAGCGGACCTTTTCAGATTTCAATAGCCCAGCACCCCCCGCAGGGATTCATCGTCCGCCACCCAGCTCTCCACCTGGATTACCCGGTAATTCTCCCTGTCGTCCCGGACGATGACCCGGGCAATTCCGGCGTTGATCACCAGGCGCTTGCACATGGAGCAGCACACGGCGTTCTTTATGTAGCTCCCGTCCGAGACCTCCGTGCCTACCAGATACAGATCCGCCCCAATCATGTCCCGGCGGGGGGCGCAGATAATGGCGTTGGCTTCGGCGTGGACGCTGCGGCACAGCTCAAAGCGCTCCCCCCGGGGGATTTCCAGCTTTTTCCGCAGGCAATAGCCCAGGTCGGAACAGTTTGCCCGGCCTCGAGGAGCGCCCACATAGCCGGTGGAGATCACCTCGTCGTTTTTGACGATCACCGCCCCGTACCAGCGCCGCAGGCAAGTGCAGCGCTTCGAGACCACCTCCGCCAAGTCCAAATAGTAATTCACTTTATCCCTTCGCTGGAAAGCCTGCATGCCGGGCGCTCCTTTCTGAGAAGGCATTGGAGCGCCGCTCCAATGCCCATATGAGTTAAACAAACATCTACGGCCAGATGGGCGGGCTTCCGCTTGGCCGCTCTTGGCAGATCCGCGCCGCCTCTGCCGGACCTTTCGCCAAGCGAAAGGCGGCCGTTTCACGGACAGGGGAAACTCCGGATGTATGCCTTGCGTACATTATACCACATTCCCGCCGGCATTTCCACTACGATTTTGGATACACTCTCTCCCGACCTGCTTCCTGACATTTTCCAGGCTTCGTGGCATAAAAAACAAATTGCGGAAGAACTGTCCCGCCCCGCTTTTGGGACTTTGTGTTCCTTCGCATTTATTTTTATAACCCGCGCCACGGCCTTCCAGCTAGAAAAATCTTGAAACTAAGGGATTCGCGTGGTATAATACTATAGTTAACGCGCTTTGTTGAGGCTGGGGACGAAGCTGTCCGAGGGCCTTGTATAGAGAAAGGAAGGGGCAAAGGTATGAAGGAAAGAATAGAGAGCCTGCGAAAGAGTTTTGATCAGGATCTCCAGAAGGCCGCCAGCAGCGACGCGGTAGAAAAGCTGCGGGTAGCGTATTTGGGGAAGAAGGGCTCTGTTACGGAACTTTTAAAGGGGCTTAAAGAGGTAAGCGCCCAGGAGAAGAAAGAGCTGGGGCAGCATGTGAACCAGCTGAAAAAGCAGGTGGAGGAAAAGCTGGCGCGGCAGGTAGAGGCCATCAAGGCCGCCGAGGAGCGGCGGGAAATTGAGGCCGCCGAACAGTATGACGTGACTTTGCCCATGGAGAGGGCGAAGGGATCCTACCACCCGGTGACCATTGTGCAGCGGCAGCTGGAGGAAATCTTTGTCTCTATGGGCTTTACGGTGGAGGATTACCCGGAAATCGTTACGGACTACGAGTGCTTTGAGGCGGTAAACGTGCCCAAGGACCATCCGGCCCGGGACATGCAGGACACCTACTATTTGGAAAATGGCCAGCTTCTGAAGACGCAGACCTCCGCCGCCCAGAACGCCATTCTGAGAAAATACGGCGCGCCCTGCCGGGCGATTTTCCCCGGGCGCTGCTTTCGCAACGAGGCTACCGACGCCAGCCATGAGAACACCTTTTTCCAGATGGAGGGCGTCATGGTGGACAAGGACATCTCCATCTCCAACCTCATTTACTTTATGAAGACCATGCTCTCCGAGGTTTTTGAGCGGGACGTCAAGGTGCGGCTGCGCCCGGGCTTTTTCCCCTTTGTGGAGCCGGGCTTTGAGCTGGACATCAACTGCCTGATCTGCGGCGGCGAGGGCTGCTCGACCTGCCACCACTCCGGCTGGGTGGAGCTGTGCCCCTGCGGGATGATCCACCCCAATGTGCTGCGTATGGGCGGGGTGGACCCGGAGGAATACACCGGGTTTGCCTTTGGGCTGGGCCTTACCCGCCTGGTGATGATGAAATACGGCGTCAAAGACATCCGGGACCTCAACAGTGGGAACCTCAAGGCCCTGGGGCAGTTTGTGCATGAATAAGAGGAGGAAAGACCATGCTGATAAACAACAGCCAGACGGTCTCGGGAAATGCCGGCCAATACCAGCCGCAGGCCCCGGCCGGCAGACCGGCCGCCGGGGATATGAACCAGCTATTTGCGGCCATGGTGGAAAGCATGAAGCGCGCCAAGGATATGCGCCAGCTGGAGGAGGAGGACGAGACCCTGCGGATCCTATATGAAGCGCTGGACAGACAGATGGGCGAGGATAACGGGAAGTCCACTGCCAGGCAGCTGCAAGAGATTTTAGACAAGCTGGCGCCGAAGGCCGCCGGGTGATAAAAGTAAGTAAAATTGCGCGGTGAAGGGGCGTTAGGCCCCTTCCAGGGTGTGGGACAGAGTCCCACGGTTTTGCCGCAGGACCGTCCTTTGGTCCGGAGGCATTTTATTACTCAAAAAAGTTTATTTTCGAAAGAACTCTATTACTGAAAGAAGGAAAACCATGCTAATATCAATGAACTGGATCGGCGATTTCGTTGATCTTTCCGGCCTGGACCTGCCTGCCCTGATTCAGCGCTTCACCCTCTCCACCGCCGAAGTGGAGGAAATCATGGAGATGGGGCGGGGCCTGCGGGACGTGGTAGCCGGTAAAATCCTTTCGGTGGAGAATCATCCGGATTCCAAGAAGCTGCACCTTTTAAAGGTAGACGGCGGCGATAAAATCTACGATGTGGTCTGCGGCGCGCCCAATGTCCGGGAGGGGCTGGTGGTCCCCTTTGTCAAGGAGGGGGGCATGGTGGCCGGGCAGGAGATTGCCTGCGCCAAGATTGCCGGATACGAGAGCCACGGCATGTGCTGCTCTGAGCATGAGCTGGGCATTTCCGCCGACCATTCCGGCCTGATGGAGCTGCCGGAGGACACCCCTATTGGGAAAGACATCACCGAGATCTACGCCATCCGGGACACGGTCTTTGAAGTGGACAACAAGTCCCTTACCAACCGCCCGGACCTCTGGGGCCACTACGGCATTGCCCGGGAGTTCGCCGCCCTCACCGGCCGGGAGCTGCGCCCCTTGGAAACCGTGGCTTTAGAGGCTTTTGACGGGCTGGATCCCATTGATATAGAAATTGAGGATAAGGAGCTGTGCCTGCGCTACACGGGCCTGAAGGTGCGGAATATCAAGAAAAAGGTGAGCCCTGTCAATATGCGCATCCGCCTGTTCTACTGCGGCAGCCGGGCCATCAACCTTTTGGCGGACCTGACCAACTATCTCATGCTGGAGATGGGCCAGCCCATGCACGCCTTTGACTGCGCCAAGGTGGACCGCATTGAAGTGAAGCGCTTCCAGGAGCCCTTCCGCTTCACCACCTTGGACGGGGTAGAGCGCCAGGTGGACGAAAACACCCTGATGATCTGCTCCGGCGGCAAGCCTGTGGCGGTAGCGGGCATTATGGGCGGCCTGGACTCGGAAATTGAGGACGATACCGACAGCCTGCTTTTGGAGTCCGCCAACTTTGACGCCCCCAGCGTCCGGCGCTCCTCCACCCGGCTGGGCCTGCGCACGGACGCCTCCATGCGCTATGAAAAGACCCTGGACCCGGAGATGACCGTGCCCGCCATTGGCCGCTTTATGAAGCTTTTGCTGGACATCGACCCCGAGGCCCAGGTGATTTCCCGGCTGACGGACGTGTATGGTAAGCGCTACCCGGCGGTTTCCCTGACCTTTGACAAGGCTTACGTGGACCGGTATACCGGCATTGAGATCGGCAATGACCGGATCTTAGACACCCTGCGGTCCTTAGGCTTTGGGGCCCAGTGCCAGGGGGACAGCTTCACAGTGGAGGTTCCCTCTTGGCGGGCCACCAAGGATGTGACCATTAAGGCGGATATTATCGAGGAAATTACCCGTATTTACGGGTATGATAATTTCAAGATCTCTACCACGCTGAGCCCCCTGTATCCCCAGAAGAAATCCCTACAGAATAAGGCGGACAACTTTGTCAAGGATATGCTGGTAGAGGCATACGGCCTCCACGAGATCCATTCCTATATTTGGGACGACGCCAAAAAGGGCCGGGAGCTGGGGATTGAGCCGGTAGAAAACGTGAAGCTTATCAACGCCCAGACCCCGGACCACGAGGTCCTGCGCCGGAGCATGGGCCCCGCCCTTCTCAGCTGCGTCCGGGAAAACCGGGCCTACGGGCCGGAGTTCGGCGTATTTGAGATTGGCCGGGTATGCGAGGGGCTCCGGGAGGACGGGCTCTGTGCCGAGGGGAAGAAGCTGGGTATTGTTCTTTACAGCCGCATTCGCGGTGAAAAGGAGCTGTTCTATCAGATGCTGGAGATCCTAAAGGATCTTGTCCGCAGCGTAAAGCTGACCGAGCTGGAATTTGCCAATGCCAGCCCAAGCTATAGCTGGCAGCATCCCCGGAACACGGCGGTGGCCATGGCCCATGGCGAAGCCCTGGGCTGGCTATGCCCGGTAACGCCCTCTGTGGCCAGGAAAATCGACAAGAAAGCGGCTGTGGTCTGCGCCCAGCTGGACATGGACGCCTTTGCGGCCCTATCCGCCGGAACGCTGCGCTACCAGGAGCCCTCCCGGTTCCCTGGGATTGACATGGACCTGTCCCTTTTGCTCCCGGAGGGGATGCGGTACGCGGATATGGAGCCCGCATGGGCGGGAGCGTCCCAAGAATTAACCGGGGTCAGCCTCATCGACTCCTTCACCCAGAACGGCAAAAGGAGCCTGACTCTGCGCTTTGCCTTTTCCTCTCAGGACAAAACCCTGTCCAAAGAAGAGGTCCAGCCCGTCGTAGACGGCATTGTAGAAAAACTGGCCGCTATGGGGGCGGCGCTGCGGGCCTAAGACCTTGGAGGCTTGGCCTTGTTCTAAGAAAGAGCTTGCATTTCTTGCGAATATCGGGTATTATAAGAAGATAGACTAGAAACAGGAGCCAATCGTACATGGAGGTGGAACCGATGCCTGACAACAACAATACGATCACCTTTTCTTTAGACGAGGTGCGGGAAGCGGATATGAAGCGTATTCTGCTGGTGGTGTATGACGCGCTAAAGGAAAAGGGGTACAATCCTATCAGCCAGATCGTGGGGTATCTGCTGTCTGAGGACCCCACCTACATTACCACCCACAACAACGCCCGCAGCCTCATCCGCCGCATCGACCGGGATGAGCTGCTAAAGGCCATGGTGAAGACCTATTTGGGAGAATAGGGAAGAGGGCGCTGGCTGAAATTTGGAAGCGCTCTGCCTTCCTGAAGAAAATTTATTCATAAGCGTGGTGACTGTATGAGCGAACAGAAGAAAAGCGCTCCTAAAAAGGAGCAGGGATTCCCTACCTATAAGGGAAAACCCCTGGTGCGCAGCGGAGACACCATCTATTACGGCAGTATGCGGGATAAATACGTAATCAAGATGGACATTAAGTCGAAGAAAAAGGTGGGCGATCTGGACGTAGCGGATAAGGTTAGCGTGCAGCTGATGTATACCGACCCGGAGATCCGGACCCGTAAGCAGATTGTAAAGACCAGCGAAAAAGAGGGCCTGTATCTTGCGCTGGATATTGCCGAGGCTTGGCTGACAAGGGCCCTGGCGGAATAGCGAAGCGGCAGAGGAGCCGGAACACCCGGGAAAACGGCGGCGTTACCGGTGTTTTGAAGGAGCCTCTGGCTAGACATGCTGAACAGCCCTGAAAGTCTCGCGCCTTCAGGCGGCCCTGCATCCCGTGTGCGGCCGTTTGAGGGCGCTGTCTTTCATAGGCGGGAAATAGGTGGAAAGGGTGAGAAACCAGTGAAAGCGGTGGTGGTCTACTGTTCTCAGACCGGGTTTACAAAGCGGTACGCCCAATGGATTGCGGAAGCTGCGGGAGCGGATTGCCTCGCGCTGCCGGAAGCGAAAAAGAGGGATTTATCCGGGTATGAGGCCGTTGTTTTTGGCGGCTGGGCCTGCGCGGGGGGCATAAAAGGGATTGGATGGTTCAAAAGGAATGTGGAGAAGTGGGGAGATAAGAAGCTGGCCGCGTTTTGCGTGGGAGCCAGCCCCATAGACAGCCCGGACATAGAGCCGGCGCTAAGGCGGAACTTTACGGACGTGGAACGGCAGCGGGTAAGCGTATTTTACTGCCCAGGGGGGCTGGACTATGAAAGAATGCCCGCCCCGTCCAAGCTGGCCATGAAGCTGTTTGCAAAGGCGGTCCAATCCAAAAAAGATAAAACCCAAGGGGAAGAGGTCATGGCCCGGATGATCTGTGCCTCCTACGACATCTCCGGCAAACAGTACATAGCCCCCATCCTTCAATACCTAAAAAACGCTTAACATCCAAAGCCCGCCATCGTCTACGCCCACAATCTACCGGTACAAACAAAAAACAAACCGGCGTCTAAAGTTTTGTCCACTTTTACAAAAGCGGCAAGGGTTCGGGAGCAAAGCTCCCAAGGTCTTAAAAGAGAGGAGGCCCCCACATGAGCAGCATAACAGAGCAAGACCTGCGGCGGCAGATTGCGGCGGACGAGATAGCGGGCGTCTATCTGCTGGCGGGGGAGGAAAAGCTGCTGGTTAAACGGGCGGCCCGCAAGCTGATTCAGCGGGCGGGAGGGGAAGCCTTTCCGGAATTCAATCTGAACGAGCTGCCAGCGGAAGCGGAGGCGGACCGGATCATCGACGCGGCGGTGGCGCTGCCCTTTATGGCGGGCCGCAAGTGCGTGGCGGTGGCGGATTACAATGTAGACGAGAAGCCCCAGCAGGAGCTGGACAAGCTTTACGGGCTGATGGAAGATTTGCCAGAGAGCACCGTGCTGGTGTTTTGGTATCCGACCCTGGAAATAGAAGGAAAAAAGTCCGCTAAATGGAAGAAATTCCAGGAGAAGGCGGGTAAGGCCGGGCAGACGCTTCTCTTTCCCCGGCGGGAAACAGGGGAACTGCGGCGGCTTTTGCAAAAGGAGGCGGAAAAGCAAGGATGCCGGCTGGACAGTAAAGCCTTTTCCAAGCTGACGGAATACGCGGGCGGGGACCTGAACCTTTTGACGGCGGAGCTGGAAAAGCTTTGCGCGTATACCCTCGCCTTGGGGGAACAGGAGATCACACAAGCCGCCGTGGAGGCGCTGACCCCCAAGAGCACGGAGACCACAGTGTTCCTGATGGTAAACGCCCTGGTGGCCGGGGAGTATGAAAAAGCCTATGGGCTTTTGGACAGCCTGTTCAGGCAGAACCAGGAGCCGGTAGCGATTCTTGGGGCTATGGCCGCCTCCTATGTAGACATGTACCGGGTTAAAGCCGCCCTAGAAAGCGGCCTGACCAGCACGGCGCCAGCGGGCTACGCGTCTGATTACAAAAACAGGCTTTTCCGTCTGCGCAACGCTGAGCGGGCGGCCCGGGGAACCTCCATGTCCACGCTGCAAACATCCCTAAACCTGCTTTTGGAGGCGGACTTGGCGCTGAAGGGCTCTAAACTGGACGCCCGGCTGGTGCTGGACAGCTTGGTGGCCCGGCTGCTTTTGGCGGCCCAGGAAGGAGGCCGGGGATGATCCGGGTGCGGGAGGCCATTATTGTGGAGGGCCGGGCGGACAAGGCGAAGCTTTCCGGGCTGGTAGAGGGCGTCATTGTGGAGACCGGGGGCTTTCAGATCTTTCATGATCAGGAAAACCTGGCGCTGATCCGGCAGTTGGCAAAGCGGCGGGGGGTTATTATCTTTACAGACAGCGATGGCGCGGGTTTTGTCATCCGCAGCCGTCTGTGCCAGTGCCTGCCCCCGGAGCAGGTGAAGCATGCCTATACCCCGGATATTCCTGGAAAAGAGCGGCGCAAGCGGTCTCCCTCCAAAGAGGGCAAGCTGGGGGTAGAGGGCATGGAGCTCTCGGTTCTGGAGGACTGCCTGCGCCGGGCTGGGGCTACCATGGAGGGCGCGGCTCTGGAACCCCGGAAGGCGCTGACCAAGGCGGACCTATATGCGGCGGGGCTGAGCGGCGGCAAAGAGAGCGCCGCCAAAAGAAAAGCCCTGCAAAAGCGGCTTTTGCTGCCGGAGCGGCTTTCCGCCAACGGACTGCTGGCCGCCCTGAACGCCCTGTACAGCCGGGAGGAAGCGCTGCGGGTGATTGGGCTTACGGGGCCGTAGGGGCGCGGGTCTGCGAGCCGCAGAATTTTCCCGATGACTTTGAGCTGTACAGGGGGATTGTTGGAGAGCGCTTTTTTAATGAAAAATGTGCCGGACAGCTTTTGGAGCTGGTCCGGCATATTTATTTTACGGGAAACGATATGGTTAGTGGATGTTTTCCTTAATCCAAGCGGCGTCGTCGGCGATGCACTGGTCGTGGTCAGCGTAGAAGCCCTCGCGTTCTACCACCCAGAAAGCCTCGAAGTCCTGCTCGTCCAGGGCGTTTTTGATTTCCTGCCAGTCTATATTGGACTCTGGCGCGCCCATCTTGCACTGCACGTTGAACCTTTTCTGGCCCTCGGGGCTCTGATTACGGGCATTTGCCGCATCCAGCATCTTCTGGCGCTCCTCCAGGCTCATCTCCTTTACATGGGCAAAGGGGCTTTCATGGGGGCCCTCGGCATGGGCGGACTTGGGCTGAGGGCCAGGGCCCTGCACCCGGCAGTTCTCTTTTACATGGATAGCCACAATCCGGTTCTTATAGCGCCGGATGAAAGAGGGGGGATAGGTGCCGGCGTTCATGGTCCAGCCGCAGTCCAGCTGGAAGAAGCACTTGCTGGAATTGTTGGCCACATGCTCTAAAAGGGGCAGGCCCTGGTCTACATAGAATTCCTTGCTATGGTTGTGGTAGCCGATTTTGATGCCATAGGGCTCCGCCATTTCCGCCATAGCGTCCAGCTCGTGGGCCACCTCGATGGCTTCCTCCTTGTTGCAAAAGTCCGTGCTGGCCCAGATAACGGCCTTGCCGCCCAAAGCGGCCATTTTTTTCACAATTTCCTCCGTAGGCTTGGCGTGGACGGAGACGATCTCCAGGCCGGTTTCCTGGGCCCACTTTTTGATATCCTCCACATCGTTGTCCAAGTCCACCGGCAGCAGCTCCACACCGGTAAAGCCCAGGGACTTGATGGTTTCAAACTTCTCCTTCAGCGTGGGCCCCAGGCCCAGATAGCTGGCGATGCCGCCGAAGGAATATGTACCGATATTTACTTTCATTGGGGATAACCTCCTGTTTTAAATTTCTAATAAATATGATATCACAGCATTCAGCGCTTGTCAATCATGATGTGAAAACGAGATAAGGACAGAGATGTTTTTGGATGAATACGCCTTGACTTTCGCCCTTCGTCTGGTATAATAATGGTAGATTGGAGGGAATAACCATGAATGTCAATATGACCATTACCGGCTTTGCCGACGAGATAGACCAGAGCTTTGACCGGCAATTGGAGGCCCTAAGGGAATTCGGCGTCCGCTGGCTGGAGCTCCGGGCCGCCGACGGGGTGAACGTGTCGGATTTCACCCCGCAAAAGCTCCGGGAGGTAAAGGAAAAGCTGGACGCCGCGGGAATCCGGGTGTCCTCTGTGGGTTCGCCTATTGGCAAAATAGGCGTTGGAGAAGACTTTGCGCCCCATCTGGATAAATTGAAGCGCACCTTGGAGATTCAAAAGGAGCTGGACGCGCCATATCTTCGGATGTTCAGCTTTTACATGCCCAAGGACCAGGACCCGGCGGACTTTCGGGGCCCTGTGTTAGAGCGCTTAGAATCCATGGTCCAGGAGGCCCGCCGGTGGGACGCGGTGCTGCTCCATGAGAACGAAAAGGGCATTTATGGGGACGGCGCTTCCCGCTGCCTGGACATTATGCGGACTCTTTCCTGCGAAAATTTCCGGGCCGTATTTGACTTTGCCAACTTTGTGGAGGTGGGCCAGCCCACATGGGAGGCATACCAGCAGCTAAAGCCCTATATAGAGTATATCCATGTTAAGGATGCGGATGGGATGCGGAAGATCGTCCCCGCCGGGCAGGGAAAGGGCCAGGTGCGGGAGATCATAGCGGATTTAGCCCAGGGAGGCTGGCGGGGGTTTCTGTCTTTGGAGCCCCATTTGGTGGACTTCGCCGGTCTGGCCGCGCTGGAACGGGATCCGGAAAAGCGGGGCTCGGCGCTGGACGGCAAGTCCGCCTGGGGGCTGGCTCTTTCCGCTTTGCGGGAGATCCTGACTAAAATTGAAAGCGGGGAGGCGTAAGCTGTGGAAAAAGTGAGATCCGCCATTGTGGGCTGCGGGGGTATTGCCCAGGTCCACGCGAAAATGCTGGGGCAGTCCCAGCGGGCCCAGGCGGTGGCTTACGCGGACTGTAAGCCGGAAAGGGCCCAGGCTCTGGCGGAGCAGTACGGCGGCAAAGCCTATGGGTCTTTGGAGGAGCTGCTAGAAAATGAGCAGATTGACTGCCTGCATATCTGTACCCCTCACTACCTGCACTTGCCTATGGCCCAGGAGGCGCAGCGGCGGGGCATTGCGGTTTTCACAGAAAAGCCGCCGGTTATCGACCGGGCCCAATGGGCGGCCTTCCAAAAGCTTTCCGTGCCTGTGGGCATTTGCTTTCAGAACCGCTTCAATGACAGCGTAGCCCATGTGGAGGAACTGCTTGCCGCTGGGAGGCCGGGAAAAATTCTAGGGGCCCGGGCCTTTGTCACCTGGCGGCGGGAAGCGCCCTATTACACGGAAAGCGGCTGGCGGGGCGCGCTCTCCACCGAGGGGGGCGGGGCCCTGATTAACCAGGCCATCCACACGCTGGACCTGCTGGTGCGTTTTTTGGGGCCAGCCCGGTCCGCCCAGGCAACGGCGGCCAACCACCACCTAAAAGGTGTCATCGAGGTGGAGGATACGCTAGAGGCTTATATTCAGTTTCAAAACGCCAACGCTCTTTTCTTCGCCTCTACCGCCCACTGCGTAGACGCCCCCATCCTTCTGGAGCTGGTCTGTGAGGCCGCCGTGATCCGTATAGAGGGAGAGGAGGTCGCTGTCCGCTGGAAGGACGGAGCCGCAGAGCGCCGGGACTTCTCTCAAACCGGGGCGGGTAAAGCCTACTGGGGCAGCAGCCATGGCCGCTGCATGGACGAATTCTACCGCTGTCTAGCAGAGGGAACGCCCTTTATCAACAGCATCTCCGGCGTTGCGGATACCATCAACCTTATGCTCGACATGTACGACTCGGCCCGCTAAGGGCAAGGCTGGCGGCAGCTAAAGCCCGCGGCTTTGCCCGCTCAGCCGCCCGTACGAACCCCGAAAAATCCGGAGAAAAAATTTCGTCCACCTTTACAAAGGTGGTGAGGGTTTGGGAGCAAAGCTCCTAAGGTCTTAATACACAAAGGAGGATCGCTATGAAGAATAAGAAGTTTTTGCTGGGATTTGCCGGCGGGTTTTTGTGCTGCCTGCTGGCGGCAGGAATTGGGTTCCAGGTGCTGGGGGCCAATCGGAACATTACGGTAAACGACGCTATTAAAGTGGAGTTTAACGGAGAGGCTTTTACCCCCAGGGACGCCAACGGCAAGGCGGTACCGGTGTTCTCCTACGATGGGACTACCTACGCGCCCATCCGGGCCCTATGTGAAGCGGCGGGTATGCAGGTGGACTATGACAGCACCACCCGCACAGCCAAGGTGAGCACCGCCGTGCAGCCCACGCCCACCCCCAGGCCCCAGCCTCCGGCAACCCCCACGCCGGACCCCGGCGTGGTTTCCCGCCCGGAGGGAGATATCGGCGAGGAGCGGGCCAAAGAAATTGCCCTAAACCATGCCGGGCTGAAGGAGTCCGAGGTGACCTTTGTCCGGGTGGAGCTGGAATGGGAAACCCCCAGCCGTGGGGAATATGAGGTGGAATTCTACTCCGGCAGAATCGAGTACGACTATGAGATTGACCCGGTTACCGGCGAGATCCTCTCCTACGACTATGATATTGACTATTATCATGTTTCCGATTCCAGCACCAATGCCTCCAGCGAGGATATCAGCGAGGAGCAGGCCAAGGAAATCGTTTTGAGCCATGCCGGCGTGAGCGAGCGGGACGCTGTTTTTGTGCGGGCTCGAATCGAGAATGATGACGGCCAGCGGATCTTTGAGCTGGAGTTCTACGTGGGCAGCACCGAGTATGATTACGAGCTAAACCCGATAACAGGTAAAATCCTCTCCTGGGATCAGGATATTGAAAACTTCCATATCCCCGGCGCCGGAGCCCAACCCAGCCCTACCTGCCCGGGCCCCATTGAACTGCTGAGCGAAAGCCGGGCCAAGGAGATTGCCCTAAAGCATGCTCCCGCCAAAAGCCGGATCATCAAGTGTGAGCTGGATTTTGACGATGGAAAGGCTATCTATGAAATAGAGATTGTAGGCGGTAAAGATAAAATGGAGATCGAGTGCGAGCTGGATGCGGTAACCGGCGACGTTCTAAAGTGGGAGATCGACGACTGAAAGACGGATATTCCCTAACGTGTATAGCAAAGCGGCCAGACAGCCTGTGGTGGTTGTCTGACCGCTTTTTTGCGCAGTGGCTTTTACAGAATTCCTTCCAGCCAGCACCGGAGCTTCTGCATCTTTGGCAGCATAGCCCGCAGCTTTGCCGCCCGTTCCCGGCAGTCCTCCGTTAGCTCGGCCAGTTCCTCTGGGCTCAGCATACCCCGTCCAAAGCGCGCCTTTTCCGCCAGCTCCTTCCAGCGGGGCGGCTGTTCCTCCCGCTGGCCGCAAAGGGCCTCCCACTGGTAAAGCTTCAAGAGATAGGCATAGGCCCGCAGGGCCGCCTGGTTCCGGTCCTGGTTGGCAAGGGCCTTTTTCCTTCGGCTGACCCGCAGATACCGGCCCAGCAGGAGCACGAGGACAACCAATAGCAGCGAGGCTCCTACCGCCGCAGCTGCGGGGCCCCAGCTCCAATCTTCGCCGTGGGCAGACCGGGAGGCGGCGGGAGAGGGAGCGGCGGTAGCCTGGGGAGCAGCGGTGGCTGCAAGTTCAGTTCCCTCCTCTTGGCCGGGCCGGCGCTGGGGATCTCGCGGGGGCAGGGTGGGCATAGCCTCTACCGGCTGGGGCGTGGCCTCCGCCATCTCGTCCAGGTCCGGGGCGGTGGCGTCGTTGTAAGCGGCGGGGGCGTCCGCCGAGGCTGGCGTTACTTCCACCGGCACCCAGCCCATCCCGGCGGTGTAGACCTCCACCCAGGCATGGGCGTTATAGTCCGGCACATCCACCCAGCCGGACTGCCCGGAGGGGGCCACGTAGCCCTCGGCGTACCGGGCGGGGTACCCCGCCGAGCGCAGCAGGGCCACCGCCGCCGTGGCAAAGTGGACGCAGTACCCCTGATGGGACTGGTCCAGGAAGAACTCCACGAAATCCTCTCCGGCGTCGGGCCGGGGCGGGTCCAGGGAATAGGAGTAATATTTCTGGAAAACGTCGGCAATGCGGTAGGCGAAGAATTCCGCGCCGTCCCGGCAGGCGTCGGGGAAGTAGCTGGGCTGCAAATCGAAAGCCTGCCGGTAGCGGTCTAAAAATTCCGCCAGCTCTTCCGGCAGTTGGGTGTAATGCCGGTAGACAAAGTCGGTGTAGTCCTCTACATCCTTCATCAGCGCCCATTGGCTCTCGCTGAAATACTTCCGGAGCTCATCGCCCGCCTTCCAGTAATCGTTCTGCCAGGTGGACCAGCCATTGGCAGAGGCTTGGGCCGCAGCCATTACCTGACCTCCAAAGCTGGTCAGCAGCTCATCACAGATTTCTGGAGCCATATCGCGGTTGACTGCGCCTCCTGTGTCTGTAAGCCGACTTTCAATTCTAGAGACCTGAAGGGAAAAGGGGTTTATCCGGAACATCCCCGAAGTGGCGGACCAAGTGCGGTCCGGCGTGTAAATTGTGCGGGCAAAGTCCAGGATCCGGGAAGTATAATCGCCGTCATAGATGGCGTATTCGCTGATTCGCCCATAATATCCCCAGCCGCAGTCAATGGGCACGCTTTCCAGCTGGTAGCGGTCCACCCCGGAGAAAAAGCTGGCCGCTTTGGCAAAGCCGTCGTCCACCAGGGCCGCGCCGGATTCCTTTAGGGAATCGGCAGAGATGTCCAGATCAAGGCCATAGGGAATGTATACACAGCGGGTATTGCCCCCCACGTTTTCAATTTCCAGCTGGTACCCGCTCTCCGCGTCAATGCCGCTGACAAAAATCTCCTGTCCAAATTCCGCCGGTAAACCCTGGGCCCGCAGATCAATAGCGGCCAGTTCGTCCAACGCGGACTTGTCCAGTTGCTCCCAGCTGCGGCCGGTGTAGACGCTGCCTACAAAGCTCTTTAAGTACTCCTTACGGGTATGCTCCTCAGCGGTCCGCCACTGAAACCGCGCCCGCAGCATGGTCTCTCCCGAGTAATTCCGGCCTCCCAGCTTGTCCAGGTCCACCCGGCTGTTGCCGCTGCCCTGCCCCCGGCGGGAGCTGGAGGTGAGCCCCAGCCCCTTTTCCACGCCTACCCGCAGCTGGGCGGCCAGTTCCGGGCGGGTGTAGGTTTCCCTGGGAAAGGACAGGGATAAGAGCCCCAAACACACCAGCACCGCCCCGGGGACAAGGAGCAGGCTGAATCCAGCGGCATTGGCTCCAGAGGCCCGGTACCGCTTGCCGGAAAGGGCCTCTCTGCCTCCCAGCGAGGGGCCCGTCAAAACCAGCGTTCCCCAAAACAGCAGCACCGCCCCAAAGGCCCAGTCTTCCGGCACAATGGAAAAGCCCATGGGCAAAAGCAGGAACACAGAGGTTAGGGCGAACGCCTCCAAATGGCTCCGGCGCTTTATGAGAATCCGGCTGAGCCACCCAAAAAAGGGAAAGGCCAGCAGCCCCCAAAAGGCTGTGGCGCCTGTCTCCAGCGCCGTATGGGCCCTGGCCGCGCCGGATGGAAGCTCTAGAACAGGCAGGACATAGTTGAGCTTGGCGCTGTAGGCGGAGAGCATGCGGTTTAGGGAACCTACCGCGCCGTAAAGGGCCTGGTCAAAGAGAAATATACAAAATAGCAGCCATACCACCCAGCCCAAAAAGGTCCAGGACCACCAGTGCTTACGGGTGTCCGCCCGCCGCCATAACCAAAATCCGCAGCTGCCCAGACCTCCCAGGCATAACGGAAAGACTTGGACCGGTATCTCAAAGGCTGTTAAAAAGCTGCTGAAGGCTCCCAGAACGCCGAGGGCCATCATGGCGAAATAGAAGGCCCAGCGTCCCCAAGGACGTTCTTGTGCCAAAAGCACTTTGGGCCGGTCTAGCTGAATGGTGTGCTTTGTTTTTTCCATGGGGCCTCCCTTAAGGCCGCAGGGCGCCGAGCCTCGCCGGTTCGCATATGTCTGCCGCTGGCAAACGCTCGCCCCTGCAACCCGCAAACTTTTTGTGCCGGACTTTTTTGTCTGATTTATTGGCCGCCGCCCCAGGGCCGAAGGTTCCAGCGGTTACCGGCTTTGCGGGAATCCGTTTTTCAGCTGGCTGGCAGCGAGCCGCAGTTACTATAGGAGAAAGCCGCTCAAGTCCTCAGGGATGCTGCCGGGACGGATGCGCAGAGGCGCAGCGCCCTCCGGCAGGGCCTGTAAAGGACGGGTGTGCAGCACAGTAAGCCGGGAGAGCGGGTATTTATGACGCAGCTCCCCTAAAGCGGCTGGGTCCGGGCTGGGGCAGATATAGACAATATGGGCCGCGCCGGCAGGCAGCTCTCCAAAGGCTTCCCCTGGCAGAGGGTCCCGCGATCCCCGGCAGAGTACGGTTTCCAGGGCGGCGCGGGCTTCCATGGGTTCCGCCACAGGCAGCAGCTCCAGAGCCTCGCCGTTCCAGAAGGCCACGCTGTGAAACGCTTCCCAGGCTGCCAAAAAGTCCTCCAGGGTAGCCAGCACATCCATGCAGGCGTCCGCTTCACGGCCGTCTCCGCTAAGGTCCAGCAAAAACAACACCCGGTCTGAGATGGGCAGGCTGCCCTCCCGGACCAGCAAGGCCCTGGCCTTCTGGGAGAGCTTCCAGTCGATCCGGTTCAGCCGGTCCCCGGGGCGGTACTCCCGCAGCTGAAAAAGCTCCGTAGGATCGCTGCCAGGATCTTGCTGCGAATAGCGTTCCCCCTCCCCTTCGGCGGCGGGTTCCGGCTCCAGCCCAAGAGAGGGGCTGTATATATTGGGCAATACCACGATCTGGCATCCTCCGGAGGATCTCGCAGGCAGGGAAACCAGGCCCAGCAGGTCGCAGATCCATACCTTTCGCAGCCGGCAGTTGACCAAACCGCAAAAGGCGCTGCTCATATTGTGCGCCAAAGTGATGGGTTTCCTGCCCGGCGTAAATTCCAGGCGCTCCCTCTCGGCGTCCCCTACAAAGGCGTTTTCTACCAGCAACACCGCCCGGGCCCGGCCTGAAGGCAGAAAAGAGCGCGTATAGGCGGTTACCCGCAGAGCGGCGGGGGTCTGCTTCTCCACCCGCACGCCCTCCTCCGGCCCCAGGACCTCCACAGACAGCCGCAGCGTCAGCATACCCGGCAGGGAAACCAGCAGGGAAATCACCGGCAAGGCTAGAGAAAACGCAAATGTGTACAGGGAAAGATATCCGTTGAAACAAATAAAAAACGCCGTCGTGCAAAGAAGAATAATCAGATAGCACAAGCGGTTTTTCCACATGGCAAATCTCCTCTCTTCGCGCGGACGGCGATGAAGGCTGCGGGGGCAAGGCCCCTGCGCCCCTACCACCTTTTGAAAAAGGTGGACGAAAAATTTTCAGCCGAATTTGTTTTGGTTTGTACTTTTAGCTGGCGGGCATGGCAGTTGGCGGGGCTTAGTTTACTAGTTTGGGGGCGGGGACTTGCGACATGATCTGCTCTAGGACGTCTCTGGCGGATTTGCCGCCCATTCTGGCCTGAGGCTCCAGGACCACCCGGTGTTCCATAACGCTGTAGAACATCAGGTTAATATCCGCAGGAACAATATAATCCCTGCCGCCCATCCAGGCGGAAGCCCGGCAGGCGCGGATCAGGGCCCCGCCGGCCCGGGGGCTGGCGCCCAGACGCAGGGCGGCATGCTCCCGGGTAGCTACACACAGCGCCGCTACGTATTGGTACAGCTCGTCCGCCACATGAACCCCGGCGGCCTCCTGCTTCATCTGCTCGACCTGCCGGACGTCTACCACGGCCCGTACCTGGGCCAGCGGCTTTTCGTGTTCCGTCTGTTTCAGTACCCGCACCTCTTCTTCCGCGCTGGGATAGCCAATGTTCAGCCGTAGCATAAAGCGGTCCAGCTGAGACTCCGGCAAAGGATGGGTCCCTGCGGTGCCCAGGGGATTCTGCGTGGCAATAACGGTAAAGGGCTGGGGCAGGCGGCGGGTCACGCCGTCTACGGTAACCTGTCCTTCCTCCATGACCTCTAAAAGCGCGCTCTGGGTTTTGGCGCTGGTACGGTTGATCTCATCCGCCAAAAAGAGGTTGCACAGCACCGCGCCGGGGCGGTACTCCAGTTTTCCCGTGTCCTGGTTGTACATGGAGTAGCCTACCACGTCGGCGGGCATAGTCTCCGGCGTGAACTGCACCCGGGCAAAGCGCATCCCCATGGCTCGGGAAAACGCCAGCGCCATGGTGGTCTTCCCCACGCCGGGATTATCCTCCAGCAGCACATGGCCCCCTGCCAGAATAGCCATCAAAGTTTTGCAGATCACGGTATCCTTCCCGACAATTACCTTGCGGACCTCGTTTATAATGCTCAACGCCATGGGCTGTGTCATATCCCAACCTCCCAAAAACCTCCGTAAACTAAAATAGGGAAGCTTTCGCTTCTCTACTCAGCCGGGTCTGTTCAAATGTAAGTAGTATGGAGCGCTTTGGAGCGGACGACGAGGCTCGAACTCGCTACCTCCACCTTGGCAAGGTGGCGCTCTACCAGATGAGCTACGCCCGCAGGTCCGGTACTTATTATAGATGATAAAATAGTAAATGTCAAGGGGCTAGCCTGAATTTTATCAAAAATTGTCGTACCAGATCTTGGGGCGTTGAGCCTCGGGGTCCGTCCGGCGCTCTCAAACCTTCATGCAAACTCGTTTTGCTTTATACCGAAAGCTGGCTGGCGGAGCGGGCCGCGCTTTGGGTCATTCCCCGCTTTCTTCGTATTCCAGGAGATCCCCGGGTTGGCAGGATAGGGCCTCGCACAGCGCGGACAGCGTGGAAAGGCGCAGGGCGCTGATCCGATTGTTTTTTATTTTTGACAGGTTTACATTGGTAATCCCCACCTGCTCAGCCAACTCTCCTAGGGAGACCTTCCGCTCCACCATCATCCTGTCCAGCCGCAATATGATATGTCCCATATACTCTCCTTACACAAGCCCGTCTACGTCTTCTTGCATCTTCACGCCCAGAGCGAACGCCTGAGAGAGGCACAGCATCAAAATGCCGGTAATAGCGTCTCCCATCCCCACGCTGATTTCCGCTGTTTCGGGCCCCAGCACCAGTACGGCGATGGTGCTCATAATAAGCTCCGCCACTGTAATGGCGATAAAGAAAATGCCGATCTCCCGCATCATCCGCACATTGTCCTTTTGAAAGGGCGTTTTCCCCTGGGAAAACTTAGTCTGCCCCTGGGTTGTGCGCAAAATCAGGCTCACGTTCCGGAATATCCAGGCCATATGCGAGAGGACAAGCCCGCCGGTGATGAGAAAGATAATGAAAGCCGCGCTGTTGATGGTGCCGTCCGGGTTGCCAAACACAATGGAAAAGCCATGGACGCTTATAGCCTCTCCCGGCACAGGCGCCCCCTGTACCAGCGTGCCTGGGAAGAGGGAGCGGTCCACCAAAAACAGAACCAGCGTCACGGCCATTCCCACCGCCCCTATGTCATAGGCAATTTCAATGAGCTTGGAGAGCACGGTAGCAGCCTTCGTCAATGTCTCCATACGTTTTTCCGATGTTGTCATAATAGAAGCACCTCCACTTAGTCTGTGCTTCTATTATAGCAGGGATCTTATCGTCTGTCAATGCCTATTTATCGTATTTTGATAAAAATTTATCGCCATATATCTAATGCCTGGCTTCTGCCATGCCCAAAAAGCTAAAAATCCCAAAGGAAGAATTCGGTGCAAAAAGTTTTTTGCCATACTTTTTTCCATAACCTGGATCATCTCTGAAAAGCCTTGAAATGGGGGCGCTTTCGCGGATACGGACAGGAAGTTTAAGCGGGCGGCGGAAGCGCTTTTTAACCTGTTGGACGGCGCTGTGAAATACGCCCCTCATTTTATTGTTCTAAGTTTTTACTTCTGGCGCCGCTCAATCTCCAGCACATGCCCATCCGCCAGAAAGACCCTCTCGCCCTTGCGTCCTTTCCTAGGCAACACGCCACAAAGTTCCTTCAACTCGTTCCACCTGCTGACCCCTAAGACCTTTGCCATGTAATGCCAGCAAGGGACGCCTCCCCGCCTCTGCCGGTCGAAGTCCTCCTCGCTTACAGGTTGAATGCGCTGGTACTCTGATATGAACATCTCTCTCAAGTCCTCTGGAGTCAGCCCCTCATATCGACCCGGCAAACCGCCCTTCGGCCCCGGATAGTTCTCCTCCAGCCACTTTCCCGCCGTCATTTCATACTGCCGGGCAACGACTGGGTGGGGAGGAAGATACTCCACAGTATCCAGTTCCTTAACCTTCGGTGGTCGCTCATTTTCCTCAATAAACCTCTCCACCGCCGCCCGGATCGCCTCGTCTGTCCAAATCTTCCCCGGCATCCCATTTTCCATTTCCTTCAAAATAAGTATTGCCTTGCAGAGTTCTTTGGGCAGTTCGGGCTGACGCTCTAAGTAGCCGAGCACCGCGGAAATGGCCTGTTTTCTGGTCATTTTGCGCCTCCTTCCCTTTTTCCCCAAGGGAACGTCATCGGCACCCCATAGGTAGAAAACTGCACCCCCTGGCTCACGTCAAAATGGTCAATGGCCTTCATTAGGCCGATGCAGCCTACCTGAAACAGGTCGTCGGGATTTTCCCCTCGGTTGCCAAAGCGCTGAATCACGCTTAAAACCAGCCGCAGGTTTCCGGCTATCAGTTTTTCCCGGGCCTCCTTGTCGCCGTCGTGGCTGCGTATAAGCAGCTCCCGCATTTCATCGCTTTTCAATACCTTCAGTTTCGCGGTGTTTACGCCGCATATCTCCACTTTTCCCTGCATAAAAACTACCTCCAATGTGGGCTTCCAGTGGTAGTCTTTGCTGTTTTAGGGAAAAATAATCCTGACCTTTGGGGCGGTTGGCGTCGCCGTAGGCGCAATACGCCGGAAATTCATATATGGAACCGGGCAAAAATTTATTTGGATATAATACAGCATCCAGCGAGATAAGAGCCCGCTCACGCGGCAAATGCCACGTTTTTCCAATCCTGCCCAACAGATGCTCATTTCATAGTTTCGTTCTAAACCTGTTTTACGACACCCATCACCTCCGGTATGGCGATGCCCTGCGGGCACAGCTTCTCACAGGCTCCGCAGCCCAGGCAGGCAGAGGGTACCCGGGGACGCTCACCCGATGAAACCTACCACTATATGCTCACCAAGCGCCTGGGGGCTGAGGTGGATTATATCGTCAAGGGCATCGGCCAGAAATCCAGTTTGGCAGTGGGCAGCCGCCTGGATGCTATGAAAGCCAAACGCAAGGAATACTACTTCGGAACCGACCGGGACGGCAACCACCGCATCTACTCCGGCATATGCGCCGAGGCCCGCATTGTTTCCGTCATCCGGGCGGGCATTTTTGTTGACCTGTTCGGCCTGGAGACCTATATCCCACTCCGTGAACTGAGCTATCAGCACTGGATGGACGCGGGGCTGTACTTTCAGGCGGGTCGGCGGGTGCTGGTGAAGGTGCTGGAGGTGGAGCGCAGCGGCAAAGACCAGGTTCGGGTCATGGCCTCGGTCAAGCAGGCGGGGGAGAATCCCTACCAGAGGATTGTTTTTATTTGTTGGGGGATAACAGGGAGACTCTTGGGATTCCAGGTACTGGGATAGCCCTTTTATATCTCGAAACGCAGCGTATGTACGGCTATTCTAAATAGGTACTGCGCTGGAATTAATGTTATGAAAATGCCTCCCGCAGGGAGGCTATAAGAGCATGGATTCAATTTTTGGGGCCTGGCTTAGGGCTTCGGTGGGTGCTGGGGAACCATACAGCGGGAGTGAGGATGGAATACCCCATAACCACCTCATCCGTGGGGTTAGAGAGAATGTGGGGCAGGTTGGAGC
>CANONE010000011.1 GCA_947567585.1 uncultured Clostridia bacterium
TCAGCTTGAAATCCTGCTTGTATGCCCGTAAATCAAGGCTTTTTTGAGATAATCAGCCATTTTTGCTGAAAATTACTTGGCATTTGCTGCGGCCCGCGATATTCGCCCGCTTTACTTTTTCATGCATATTTGTTATAATGCTTAGAAATCGTAACTTTTAGGAGATGCCGGCATGGGGAAAATGGGCTGTAGGATACTGGAATGGGATGATACAATTACATGCAAATATGTGGTGGTTCTCTCCCGCTATCAGGGGAAGCTCCTGTTTAGCCGCCACCGGGAGCGTTCCACTTGGGAAACCCAAGGAGGGCATATTGAGCCGGGGGAAACGCCCCAGGTGGCGGCGCGCCGGGAACTGTGGGAGGAAAGCGGCGCGGCGCGTTTTACCCTGCGGCCCCTATGCATATATTATGCCTGGGTAACCGCCGACCCCGGCGATGCGGCCTATGGAGCGGCCTTTGTGGCGGATATTGAAGAGCTGGGGCCTCTGCCGGAAAGCGAAATGGCCCAGGTAAGGGTTTTCGAGACGCTTCCGGAGGACCTGACATATCCGGATATCACGCCCCGCCTCTATCAGGAGGCCCGGAAGCGGTCCATGGTCTAGGAACCTGTGTCAACAGGATATTGCCCCGTCCCTCCGGCAAATCCCATCGGTGCAAGCTCGAAAATGAAAATTAGGAGAAGGCTATGAGAGTAAAGATTTTGATCAACCCCTCTGCCGGGAAGCAGGCGATTTTGCAGGAGCTGGGGCCGGTGTACCAGGTTTTTGCCGGCGCGGGGGCGGACGTCTCTTTAGAACTGACCATGAGCCCCGCCCATGCCCAAAGGGTTATGGAGCGGGCGGTAGCGGAAAGGCCGGAGGCCATTGTCTGCTGCGGCGGAGACGGCACCCTGAGCGCGGCGGTGAACCAGCTTTTAAGCTGCGGGGCCAAGTTGCCCTTGGGCTACATCCCGGCGGGCACCACCAATGATTTCGCCAACTTCCTGGGCCTGCCCCGAGAGCCCCGGGAGGCCGCGAAGCTGATTGCCTGGGGGCAGCCGGGGCCCATGGATATCGGCCGGTTCGACGACCGGTACTTTGTGTACGTGGCCTCCTTCGGGGCGTTTACGCAGTCCTCCTACTCCGCCACCCAGAGCCTGAAAAACTCACTGGGGCATCTGGCCTATATCATCGAGGGGATCAAGGAGCTGCCGGTGCTCAAGTCTTATCCCGCGCGGGTAGAGACGGCGGAGGGCATGGTTTTTGAAGGGGAATATCTTTTCGGCTCGGTAAGCAACTCCACCTCTCTGGGGGGCGTAATCAAACTGGACGAGGCCCTGGTAGACGCCGCCGACGGACTATTTGAACTGAGCCTGGTAAAGACCCCCAAAAACCTGCACGAGCTCAACCGCATTCTCCGCTCTTTGAAAACCGGCAAGGCGGACAAAGAGCTGATTACCTTTGTACACACGGCCGGCGCCGCCTTTACCTGCCGGGAAGCCATGCCCTGGTCCCTGGACGGGGAATACGCCCGGGGCGGCGAAAGCGTAAAGGTGGAGGTGCGCCAAGGCGCGCTGGAGATGTACCGTTAAGCCCCCACAGTCTGTTTTAAAACAGACTCAAAGGCTGTAACCATTTTTAAAGATAAAATTCACAGTGTGTTCAACAACTTTGCCGGAAAATCGGCTAGAATAAAGGCATAGACGGGGTGGTGGATTATGTTTGGCTATGTGCGCCCCCATAAGGCGGAGCTGTTGGTGAAGGAATACGCGCAGTATAAGGCGGCGTACTGCCAGCTTTGCCGTACCCTGGGCCAGGAGTACGGCTTCCTTTCCCGTTTCGCGCTCAGCTATGACTGCGCCTTCTATGCCCTTTTGGCCCTGTCCGTATCTGGGGAGCAGGTCCGGGAATGCCGGGGCCGCTGCGTGTGCAACCCTTTGAAGGCGTGCGCCTACCTCCCCTCGGCGGGCGGAGAGTATAAGAAAGCCGCCGCGCTTTGCGTTTTATTAACGTATCACAAGCTCCGGGATGATTTGGAAGACGGCAAGGGCTTTTTCCGGTCTATGGGGGTACGGTTTTTGTTGGCCGTTACAGCCCGAAAAGCGAAAAAGGCCGGACGGGATTATCCCACGCTGGCAAAAGCGGTAGAACGGACTATGGAGAGCCAGCGGGAGGCGGAATCCCGGAGAGCCGGGGTGGACCAGTGTGCGGAGCCCACGGCCCGGCTTTTAGAAGAGGCGTTTTTGGAGCTTGCGGACCAGGAAGACCGGCAGCGGCCCGCCCTGGGGCGTTTCGGCTACTTTCTGGGCCGTTGGGTTTATTTAATGGACGCGGCGGACGATCTGCGGGAAGATTTGCGCGCCGGGAGCTTTAACCCCTTTATCGCCCGGCTGGGTTTGGAGAGGGTTAGCGAGATGGACCCCGCCCAGCGGGAGGCCGCGGAGCGGGCCTGCAACCAGGCGCTGAACGCCACCGCCGTGCAAGTGGTGCTGGCCGCGAACCTTCTGGAGCTGAAAAATTTTGGACCCATTATTCAAAACGTGGCGGAAAAGGGCATTGCTCAGGTGCAAAGGGAGATTTTGTTTCTCCATGTGAAGGAGAAGCCCAGGCGGGAATTGGAGAAGGTTTAGAGCCTGTACGGGTAGGATTCGCCGAAGGAACGGGCGTAATATCCTAATGGGGGCAGCTTCTTAGATATAGCGGCCTGGTTTTGGAAGAAGAAAGGGAAGTGTTTTGGTATGACGGATCCGTATAAAGTATTGGGCGTGCAGCCTTCAGCCTCCGATGAGGAGATCAAGGACGCCTACCGTAAGTTGGCAAAAAAATATCATCCGGACCAGTACGCCGAAAGCCCCCTAAAGGACCTGGCCGATGAAAAGATGAAGGAGATCAACGAAGCCTATGACGCCATCACCGCCCAGCGCCGGGGCGGCGGCGCCTATGCCTATAACGGCTCGCAGAATTCGGTGAACTACAACCGGTCCTCCGCTTTTGCGGATGTGCGCAGCCTTATTATGTCCGGGCGTATCGCCGACGCGGAGCAGCTGCTAAACGGCGTCCCCGCCGACCGCCGGAACGCCGAGTGGTATTTTCTCAAGGGATCGGTCCTGTACCGCCGGGGGTGGCTGGAAGAGGCCAAGGACCATTTCTCCCGGGCCTGCCAGATGGACCCCGGCAACGGCGAATACAGCGCCGCCCTTAACCAAGCCATGAGCCAGCGGGGCGGCATGTACGGCGGGTACAATCCCAACCGGAACATGACCGGCGAATGCAACACCTGCGACATGTGCTCCGGCCTCCTGATGGCCGACTGCTGCTGCGAATGCATGGGCGGCGACCTCATCCCCTGCTGTTAGGCTGCGGGGCAGGGGTTCCCCCCATGGCGCTTTCGGCTATGAGGCAGCGGCTGCCGGACCAAGATCGGTAAAATTCGGATCAAAAGTTTTCGTCCACCTTTTTCAGAAAGGCGGCGGCTGTGGGCAGAGCCCACGGCCTTAAGAGGAGATGCGCTGATGAAGAACGCAAGAAAGGTGGCTCTTTGCGGGGTGGCGGCGGCGCTGACGGTGGTGCTGATGCTCTTTGAAGGCATGATGCAGATAGCGTCCATCGCCATGCCGGCCATTGCCGGCTGCCTGCTGATTCCCGTGGTGGCGCAGGCGGGGCTGGGGTATGCCTTTGGGGCGTATGGAGCCTCGGCGGCGCTCCTGCTGCTTTTGGCGCCGGACCGGGAAGCGGCGCTGATTTACATGTTGTTTTTTGGTTACTATCCGGCGCTCTTCGCGGTTCTCAGCAAAATCCGCAGCAAGGCCCTGCTCTGGGGGAGTAAACTGGCGATTTTCAATACCGCCGCGGTCTGCGAGGCGCTGTTAGCCGTGTATGTGCTGGGCATTCCTTTTGAAGAGCTGCCCCTGCTGGGGCGGTGGGGCCCATTGGTTTTGCTGGCGCTGGCTAACGCGGTGTTCATTTTGTACGATTACACACTGGGCGGGCTCATTTCCCAATACTACCGGCGGTTCCACAGGACGCTGAGCCGGTATTTTAAAAGATGAAAGCCGGCGGGGCGCAAGCCTTGCCGGTTTTTGAATTATGAGAGCGCCTTTGAAGTCCAAAAAATTAGGTTATGCGGGCGGCTTGGCCTTGGGTAACCTTATTATAATGCTGGCCGGCCGCCCCCTAAAGCGGAAATACTCTTGATTTTTGCGGAAAGACGATGTAAAATAAAAATATTAATGTCTTTTGAGAGGAAGAACGCAAAAATGAACGACCAGCTTTCTGAAAGGGTACAGCGCAGCAGCCGGGGCTTTTCTAAAAGCCAGCGGGCCATTGCCAAGTATCTTCAGGAACACCCGGACCAGGTGGCCTTTATGACAGCTTCCCGGCTGGGCGCTACTGTGGGGGTCAGCGAGTCCACGGTGGTCCGCTTTGCCACGGAGATCGGCTATTCCGGCTATCCTGCTATGCAGCAGGCGGTACAGGAGATGATCCGCAATAAGCTCACCAGCTTCCAGCGCCTGGAAATGACTTCCCGGAATATCCCCACCGATAAACTGCTGGACGCGGTGCTGGGGCAGGATATCGACATTCTCCGGCGCACCAAGGAGAATCTGGACCGGGAGGCTTTCTATGGCGCGGTAGACGCTTTGGTAGGGGCCAAACGGGTCTTTGTGCTGGGGGCGGGCAGCTCGTTGGCGCTGGCCACCTTTTTGGCCCACTATCTCCGTCTGATTTTCGATACGGTGCAGCTGATTGAGGCCACCAGCGAGGCCCTGATCTTACAGCAGATGGTCCGCGCGGGCCCAGGGGACGCCATTATCGCCATCAGCTTTCCCCGGTATTCCAAAAAAGCCGCCAAGGCGCTGCGTTATGCTTCCAGCCGGGGCATGACGGCCATTGCCATTACCGACAGCCCCCTCTCCCCTTTGGCGGCGGGCGCGTCCCACCTGCTGCTGGCCCGCAGCGATATGGTTTCCTTTGTGGACTCTCTGGTGGGCCCGCTAAGCCTGATTAACGCCCTGATCGTCACGGTGGCCATCCGCAAGAAAGCGGAGGTGTCGGAGGCTCTCAAGAGAATGGAGTCCATTTGGGACGAGTACGGCGTGTACGAAAAGGTAGAGGACAGTTGACGGACGCGGTGATTATCGGCGGGGGCGCCGCGGGGCTGATGGCGGCGGGCTTCTGCGCGGCCGGGGGGAAGAGGGTCCTCATTCTGGACAAAAATAAGGACCCCGGCAGAAAGCTTCGGATTACCGGCAAGGGCCGCTGTAACCTTACCAACGACTGCGCCCCGGAAGACGTGGTGGCCGCCGCCCACGGAGGAAAGTTTCTCTACGCCGCCCTGCGGGCTTTCCCCCCCAGGGAAACCATGGCTTTTTTTGAGGGCCTGGGGGTGCCGCTGAAAACGGAACGGGGGCGGCGGGTGTTCCCCCAGTCCGACCGGGCGGGGGACGTGGTGCAGGCCCTGGCCCGGTTTGCCAGGGAGGCTGGGGCCCGGTATATGCAGGCTACAGTGGAATCCATATGGATAGAGGGCGGCCGGGCCGCCGGGGTCCATACCAAAGAGGGGGATTTCCCGGCAAAAGCGGTGCTGGCCGCCTGCGGCGGAGCTTCCTATCCTGCCACCGGCTCGGACGGCGGCGGGTTTCTTCTGGCGGAACAGGCGGGGCACGGCCTTGCCCCCATCTGCCCCTCTCTGGTACCCCTGGAGGAGGACGGCGGCTGGTGCCGGCGGATGATGGGGCTGTCTCTGCGGAATGTAGGCGTGAAGCTGACGGAACAGGGCAAAAAGAAGCCGGTGTACCAGGACTTCGGCGAGCTGTTATTTACCCACTTTGGGCTTTCCGGGCCCACCATTCTCAGCGCCTCGGCCTATATGCGGCAAAAAGACGGCTCCCGGCCAAGGCCCGGGCAGTATACGGTACACATAGACCTAAAGCCCGGACTGGACGCCGGCAAGCTGGACGCCCGCCTGCTGCGGGACCTGGAGGAAAACAAGAACCGGCTGTTTGAAAACTCTCTGGACGGCCTGCTGCCCCAAAAGCTGATCCCTGTTGTGATAGAGCGCAGCGGCATTCCCGGGGAGACCCGCTGCCACTCGGTGACCAAGGAACAGCGGCGGGGGCTGCTGGCGGTACTCAAGGATTTCACCGTCAGCATCCGGGGAACGCGGCCCATAGAAGAGGCCATTGTCACAGCGGGGGGCGTGAACCTGCGGGAGGTGGACCCTGGGACCATGGAGTCGAAGAGGGTGAAGGGGCTGTATTTCGCGGGGGAGATTCTGGATGTGGACGCGCCTACCGGCGGCTATAACCTGCAAATCGCCTTTGCCACAGGCCGGCTGGCGGGGCTGAGTATGGCCGGGCGGAAGGAATGAATAGACGAAAGGAGACAGCGGACATGGCGGAGGGCTTACTAAAAAGAGAGGATATTCTCCGGATAACAGCGGAACTGGATTTCTTTGGGGGCGAGGACTGCTGGCTGACCTCCGGCGCGGCGCTGGTGCTGTACGGCGTGAAGGAATCCACCCGGGATGTAGACATTATCTGCACCAAAGAGTTGGCGGACCGCCTGGAAGAGCGGGGCTTCCCCTTTCAGCGCAGCGGCCTGGACGGCTCCAGAATCTTCACCATCAGCGCTGAGGTGGAGGCGCTGGAGGACTGGGAGACCGAAGAAATTTCCGAGGCGGCGGGGCTGCGCGCGGCCAGCCTTTGGAGCATCCGCAGGCAGAAGGAAGCCCTGGGCCGGGAAAAGGATTGGCGGGATATCCGGCTGATTGACAGTTTTTTGGGAAAAGAGGCGTAGCATGATTCATTTAGAGACCAAACGCCTGGTTTTGCGGGATTATACGCCGGCGGACGCGGAAGAATATTACCAGCTGAAAATGGATCAGGGGGCCATGGGACGCTATATGCGGGACATCATGCTCCACAGCCGGGAGGAAGCCCAGGCGGATTTCGCCCATGTGCTGGCGGACGCCAAAAAACCGGACAGGACCTTCGTCTTTCTGCGGGTGGAGCGGAAGGAAGACGGCGTTCAGCTGGGCTCGGTAGGCTACACGGTGGAGGAACGCACGCCGGTGGGCAAGCTGGTCCACGCCGGGTACTTCTATTTTCCAGCATTCTGGGGGCAGGGCTACGGCACAGAGGCCATGGGAGAGGCGGTTCGCTTCGCCTTTGAGGAAGACAACGTCTACCGCCTTACCACTGGTTGTCTGGAAGAAAACCGGGGCTCAGAGCGCATCATGCAAAAATGCGGCCTTATTAAGGAAGCGGAACGCCCCGGCTGGCAATGGCACGACGGCCAAATGAAAACCCGTCTGGAGTACCGGCTGCTGCGGGAGGAGTATTTGGCCTCCTTAAGCCCGTCAGGCGCCGGCCGAACCGGCGGGTGAGACAAAGCCCCACGACCTAAAGAGAGAAGAGGCGAAATCAAAGATGTTTGCAATAGCGATAGACGGGCCGGCGGGGGCCGGGAAATCCAGCGTGGCGAAAGCGGCGGCGCGGGAGCTGGGGTTTACCTATGTGGACACCGGGGCGCTTTACAGGACCATTGCGCTCTATATGATAGAAAGCGGCGTGGACCTGGAAGACCCAAAGGCGGTAGTCGCCGCCCTGCCGGGGGTAGAAATCTCCCTGAACTATGGCCCGGACGGGCAGAGAACCCTTCTGGGGGGCCGGGACGTGTCAGAGGCGATTCGGACGCAGGAGGTTTCCATGGCCTCCTCCCGGTGGGTGGCCCACATTCCCCAGGTGCGGGCCTTCCTGTTGGGGCTGCAAAGAAGTCTGGCGGAAAACGCCGACGTGATTATGGACGGCAGGGACATCGGCTCCGTGATTCTGCCGGGAGCGCAGCTGAAAGTTTTTCTCACAGCCTCCGCGGAGGAAAGAGCCCGCCGGCGCAGCGCCCAGATGGAAGGCGCCGGGGAGAAGGCGGACTATGAGAAGGTCTTGCGGGACGTGGTGCAGCGGGATAAGCAGGATGCCGGACAGCTGGAACAGATTCCGCCCGACGCGGTGGTTTTAGACAGTACAGGGCTTAGCTTCCGGCAGGTAGTGGAAAGGATCACCGCCCTGGCAAAATCCCGGCAGGCATGAAAAAGGCGGCCTAATAGAGCCCGCCGCTTTAAAAATAAGGAAAGGAGAGATGGGATTGGCAAAGAAAGGAGCGGTGAAACGGAAAATGCCGCTGTACGCCATTGGACAGTTTCTTTTGATGCTATTCTACTACCCAGTATTTCGTATTTCCGTGCGGGGACGGGAAAACATTCCGCGCACAGGGCCCGTCCTGCTTTGCAGCAATCATTTGGCAAAGCGGGACCCGGTGATTTTGGGGGTGGCCCAGCGGCGGCAGGTTTTCTATATGGCGAAGGAGGAACTGTTCAAAGGCCGCTTCCTAGGGGGCTTACTGCGGTCCCTGGGGGCTTTTCCGGTAAGACGGGGCACTGGCGGGGCCGACGCTTTGGCGGACGCGTACTCCCTTTTAGAGGAAAACGCCATGGTAGGGGTTTTCGTGGAGGGGACCCGCTCGAAAGACGGGCGGCTGCAAAGGCCGAAAACCGGCGCCGCGCTGCTGGCATACCGCACCAAGGCCACAGTAGTGCCCGTGTGCATCACCACAGGAGACGGGGGGATTCCCAGGGCGTTTAAACGTACCACCGTCACCTTTGGGCCGCCCATAGAGGCCAAAAGGCTGGCCATCCCGGATGACTCCAGCATGCAGCTGCGCAAGGCCAGCCGGGTGATTATGAGCGAGATCTCCGCCCTGCGGGAGGAAGACCTGAAGCGCTTGGGGCTGCCCTCTCAGCTGGAAGAGAAAGGAGAGGATGTACGCTGACGGAAGAATTACGGGCTTTGGGAGAGAAGCTAAGGGAAAAGAAGATTTTTTTAGCGAAAACGGCGGGCTTTTGCTCCGGGGCGCAGCGGGCGGTGGACACCGTCCAGAGGCTGCTGGCACAGGGCAGGAAAATAGCCACCCTGGGAAACCTCCTCCACAATCCCCAGCTTATAGCCCAGCTAAAGGCCCAGGGCGTGCGGGTTGTAGCGGATCCTAGAGAAACGCCGCCAGGGTATGTGCTGGTGATCCGCTCCCACGGCGTGCCCAAAGAGGTGGAGGAAGAGATCCGGGGGCTGGGGATCGAATCCGTGGACGCCACTTGCCCGAATGTGAAAAAAGTTCACAAATATGCAGAAGAGGCCGGAACCAACGGGCGGATATTCCTGCTCTTCGGCGACCCGGAACACCCGGAGATCAAGGGGATTGTCAGCCACTGTACAGGCCCATATTTTGTGTGCCAGTCCCCAGAAGAGCTACTACATCTACTAGATGAGCAACCACAGCTCAAGACCAAGCCTCTGACTGCCGCGGCGCAGACCACCTTTCACATGGGGCTTTGGCAAAATGTTTCGAAAACTCTGAAAAAAGTATGTACAAACGCCGCAGTTTTTGATACAATATGTAATGCAACAGCGAAACGGCAGAAAGAGGCGCTGTACCTGGCCGGCAGATGTCACCGTATGATTGTGGTGGGCGGCAGGGACAGCTCAAACACGGCCAAGCTCCGGGACATCTGCGCGGAGCAATGTGAAACGTACCTCATCGAAAAGGCGGACGAGCTGCCCGCTTTTTCCGCCGGCCTGAGCGTTGGCATAACAGCGGGGGCCTCGACCCCTGAAAGTATTCTTAAGGAGGTACTTGATACCATGGCTGAAGTCAACAGCACGGAACAGAATTTTGAGGAGATGCTTGAGGAATCTCTCAAGAGCATGAATACAGACGAGAAGGTACACGGCGTTGTAGTGGGCATCTCCCCCACAGAGGTCTACGTGGATGTAGGCCGCAAGCAGGCTGGGTTCATCCCCGCCGCCGAGCTCTCCAACGATCCTTCCGCCAAGCCCGAGGACATTGTGAAGATCGGCGACGAGGTGGAGCTCCTGATCATGAAAACCAACGACCAGGAGGGCACCATTATGCTCTCCAAGCGCCGGGTGGACGCCATGAAGGGCTGGGACGTTATTCAAGAGGCCCAGGAAAACGGCGACATTCTGGAAGGCAAGGTAATCGAGGTGGTAAAGGGCGGCGTTATCGTCCTGCACGACGCCATGCGGGTATTTGTCCCGGCTTCCCAGGCTACCGCCACCCGGGGCGAGGCCCTGGAGGGATTGCAGGGCCAGGAGGTGCGCTTCCGGATTATCGAAGTGAACCGCCAGCGCCGCCGGGCCGTGGGCTCCATCCGCAGCGTACTCCGGGAAGAGCGCAAGGCGGCCCAAGAGAAATTCTGGGAGCAGGTGGAAGAGGGCCAGACCTACACCGGCAAGGTGAAGTCTCTGACAAACTTCGGCGCTTTTGTGGATTTGGGCGGCGTAGACGGCATGATTCATATCTCGGAGCTTTCCTGGAACCGGGTGAAGCATCCCAGCGAAATTGTAAACGTAGGCGACACAGTGGATGTGTACGTAAAGGGTCTGGACAAGGAAAACGGCAAGATTTCTCTTGGCTACCGCCGCCCGGAGGACAACCCCTGGGTGAAGCTGGAGAGGGAGTATCCCGCCGGTACCGTGTGCGAGGCTAAGATTGTAGGCATGACCGCTTTTGGCGCCTTTGCCAGCGTGATCCCCGGCATTGACGGGCTGATCCACATCTCCCAGATCGCCGATCACCGTATTGAGAAGCCCCAGGATGTGCTGAAGGTAGGCGACGTTGTGCGGGTGAAGATCACCGAGGTGGACCTGGAGCGCCATCGGGTGTCTCTGTCCATCCGCGCCCTTTTAGAGGAGGAACAGGCCCAGGCGGACGCCGAGGCTGAAGAGGGGCCCGCCGAAGAGGTTGTTTACAGCACCGAACAGCCCCAGGAAGCCCCTGCGGAAGAGTAAAATTTTTCATAATACAGACAGGGTAGTAGTAACTGCCCTGTTTTGTGTGTATAAGGGGTTTTCGGCCCTGTCAACAGAAAGTCTTTTCGAAAGGCCGGCAATTTCATCAAAAACCTCTAAGCCCCATGGGCCCAGCCAATGGAACGTGGCTTTGCGTAAGGAATGCCAACACTTTCCACAAAGGTGAAAGTGGGCAAGCCAGCGGCCACACCCACAAACTAACGGCACAGAGCAGGCCAAGTTTGCGGCTTCGCATAAGGAACGCCAACAACCTCCCACAAAGGTGCGAGTGGGCAAGCAAACTGCCACGCCCACAGACTAGCGGCACGGAGCGGACCTAAACGGAGTAAAGGTTTCGTCCACCTTTTCAAAGGTGGCGAGGGTCCAGGGGGCAAAGCCCCTTGGTGGTAGGGGGACAGGGGGTAAAGCCCCCTGGCTAGCAAAAGCGAGAAAGGAAGCTGAACAAAAACATGAAGCGAGCAAAGAAACCCGTATTTTTTATTGTGCTGATTCTCATCGCCGCCTTGGTGTACACCTCTCTTTTCGGCATTTACGGGCAGAATGGCGATTTTAAACTGACCTATATCAAGGGGGCCGGAGACATCCGCTGGGGCATTGACATCCGCGGCGGCGTGGAAGCCACCTTCAGCCCGGCGGACGGGGCCAAAGCCACCAGCAATGAGCTGGAATCCGCCAAACAGATTATTGAGACCCGTATGGTCTCTCAAAACATCACAGACTACGAGCTGTATACCGACGAGGCCAACAACCGGATTATCGTGCGCTTCCCCTGGAAGTCGGACGAAACGGACTTTGACCCGGAGAAGGCCATCAACGAGCTTTCCGCCACGGCCATGCTCACCTTCCGGGAGGGCGGCGAGTATGAGACGATGGACTATGATGAAAACGGCAATCCCGTTTACAAAACTCCCGCCGGGACCACCGCCGAGAACGTCATCCTGGAGGGCGCGGACGTAATCAGCGCCCAGCCGGCTGTCCAGCAGGACCAGAGCACCGGCGCTACTCAGTATGTGGTGTCTCTGGAATTCAGCGAAGAGGGCAAGCAGAAGTTTGCCGAGGCCACCGAGCGGCTGCTGCACAACACCATCTCCATCTGGATGGATGACGTGCGCCTTTCCGCTCCCACGGTCAACGCGGTGATTACCGATGGTAAGGGCGTCATTGAAGGCGGATTTACCAGTGAGACAGCCTCTACCCTGGCGGCTCAGATTCAGGCGGGCGCTTTGCCCTTTGCCTTGGAGACCTCCAACTTTAACTCTTTGGCCCCCACCTTGGGCAGCCAGGCCCTGGGCGCTATGCTGATGGCGGGCGTCATCGCCTTTGCGGTCATCGCCCTTTTGATGATCGTCACCTTCCGCCTGCCCGGCGTGGTGGCCGTCATCAGTCTGGCGGGGCAGATGGGCATCTGCTTTGCGGCGATTTCCGGCTTCATCCCCACTATGAATTCCTTTACCATGACGCTCCCCGGCATCGCGGGCCTGATTCTCTCCATCGGCATCGGCGTGGACGCCAACGTCATCACCGCCAGCCGCATCCGCGAGGAGCTGAACAATGGCAAAACCCTGGACGGCGCTTTGAAGAACGGCTTCCAAAGCAGCTTCTGGGCCATCTTTGACGGCAACATCACCACCGCCATTGTGGCCATTATGCTGATGATGGTCTTTGGACCCAGCAATATCCTCTCCATGATATTTGGCCAGTCCACCACCGGCGCCATCTTCTCCTTTGGCTTCACCCTGCTGGTAGGCATTATCGCCAACTTCATTATGGGCGTGCTGGCTACCCGGCTGATGACCCTTTCCCTGGCGGAGTTCAAGTGCTTCCGCAGCCGCTGGCTCTTTGGCGGCGCCAAGGAGGGCCGCCCTGCTCCTGGGGTCAGCAAGATCAACTTTTTAGGCAACCGGAAGACTTATTATATGATCTCCGGCGTCATCATTGTGGTGGGCCTGATTGCCAGCATGATTATGGGGCCCAAGCTGGATATTCAGTTTGCCGGCGGCGCGATGATCCGCTATGCCGTAGACGGTACCGCCGTTTCTGCCGACGAAATTGAGGGCGTTCTCTCCAGCGAGCTGGGTATGGACAGCTCTATCTCCCTAAACCAGGACATGAGCACCGGCGGGGATCAGATCACCATCTCCTTTGCCGGAAACAAGAGCATTTCTCCCGACGAACAGGCCAAGGTTGCCGAAACCCTCAGCAACGCTTTTGATGAGGCCAACTTCACTCTCTTGGAGTCCAACTCTGTGGACGCCACCATGGGCGCCAAGTTCTTCCAGAAGTGCATGGTGTGCTTTGTGCTGACGGCCATTCTGCTGCTGGTCTATATTGCCCTGCGCTTTAAGAAGATCGGCGGGCTTTCCGCTGGCGTTACCGCTATTGTGGCGCTGCTGCACGATGTTATCATCGCCTTCTGCGTGTTTGTGGTCTTTGGCATGCCTATCAACGACATCTTTATCGCGGTGGTCCTCACCCTGTTAGGATACTCGTTGAACAGCACCATTGTTATTTACGACCGTGTTCGGGAAAATAAACGCAAGGCCGGTCCGCGAGGCGATGTCATCGAAACCATGAACCTGAGCATGAACCAGACTTTGGGCCGTACGCTGCTTACCTCCATCACCACCTTCCTGGCCCTTGTGGTGGTGCTGGCTGTGGCGGGCGTGTTCTCCATCAGCACCGTGGTTTCCTTCTCCCTGCCCATGCTGGTAGGCGTGGCCGCCGGCTGCTTCTCCTCCCAGTTCATCGCCCCCAACCTCTTTGCCATGTGGCAGCTGCGGGATCGGGAAAAGGCTGGCAAATAGGGACGCGATGCCCCGCCCCGCGCTCCACAAACTTTTTGAAATCATTTTCCTCTTACCCGCCTTGATGGTAGGCCGGACTTGGATGTGAAAAGGCCGCAAACCCGCATGAATACTACATTTATGCAGGCTTGCGGCCCCTTTTTGTCCGCTTGGGATTACGGGACTTAGTAATACGGTTCAAAAGAGGTATACCAATTTCCAAGTGCGTTTATTATAAGGCGGCCAATGGCGCGTAAACAGCGAAATGGCGCCGTTAACATTTGTCCAAAAGCCTATTGATTTTTGCGGCTTAACCTTCTACAATGGTCGTAGATATCGGATAAAGAAGGACGCCGCCAGGTGCGCCGGACTCATTGTCCAATAGGATTGGGCGCGCAGGCTCTAAAAAGCTAAAACAACAAAGGAGAAATCATTATGCCATCCTCCAAATTTCCATTGATGGAAAAGCGTTTTCTCGGCCTTGTTCCAGAGGATTTCCGCAAAGCGGGGCTTGACCCCGCAGCACAAATCGTCCCGGCCTGGTTCGGGTTCCGCACCCGCCTGGACAGCGTCCCCGAAAGCTGTCCGGTGGAGGTCACCGGCCGCAGCCAGTTCAAGCTCTATGTCAACGGAGAAAGCGTTTTGTTCGGGCCCTGCCGCGGCGAGAAAGAGGTAGCCTACTATGACGCCTTCGATCTGGCCCCCTACCTAAAGCCCGGGGAAAACCGCATACTTATGCAGGTATTCTCCTACCCAGAGGCTCCGGGCATGCTTGACCGGGCGAACCAGGGACCCAATTATTGCTATGGCGACAATGGCGGCCCAGCGGTGTCCTTAGAGGGAAGGATTGGGGACAAGGACCCTGGCGACCCGGAAAACTGGCGGGTCTGGCTGGACCAGGGGCAGGGCTTTAACGGCTACCAGGTCTTTTTGCTGGGAGCCAACGAAGTGGTGGACGCGGAGAAGTCCCTTCGCAATCCCCTGCTGCGGGACCAGTGGGACGACGGGAAGCTATTGAGGGCGGCCCCTGTCCAGCCGGTAACCTATGATCCCTGCGGCGTCCGGCACGGAAAGATTTTCCTGCCCCGGCCCATTCCCCTGCTGTACCGCAAAGAAAAGTCCATCCCCGGATGGGAGGTAAAAACGGTTCCAGCCCACGCCAAGGAGCGGTTCGTGCTGGACGCCGGGGAGCTGACCACCGCCTATTTTCGTATAGGCTTCGGCGGCGGCAAGGGGGCAAAGGTCCAGCTGATGTACGCCGAAAGCTACTATCAAAAAGGGAAGGACGGCAAGCCCTACAAAGCCCTGCGGGACGATGCCAGCGGCTTCATTGACGGGGTATACGACGAGTACACCGTTGGCGGCGATGCGGTATACGAGCCTTTCCGGTTTCGCACCTTCCGCTTTGTACAGGTGACGGTGGAGACTGGGGAGGAGCCCCTGACCATTCTGCCCAAGCCCTATATTGAGACCGCCTACCCGCTGGTCAACACCAAGAAGCCCCGTTTCGCTAACCCTAAAAGGGAAAAGCTCTATGACGTGGCCTTCCGCACCTTGCAGCTCTGCGCCCACGACACCTATGAGGACTGCCCCTATTATGAGCAGCTTATGTACGCCTGCGACACCCGGCTGGAAATGCTGTTTACCTACGCCGCCACGGACGATGTGGATTTGCCCCGGCAGGCCATCCGGCTGTTTGGCTCGTCCCTACAGAGCAACGGCCTGACCCAAGCCCGGTTCCCTTCCCGGGAGGACCAGATCATTCCCTTGTTCGCCCTGCATTTTGTGCTGATGCTGGAGGATTATATAAACCACACAGGGGACGCCGGTTTTATCCGGCCCTATATTCCTGTGGCCGAGCGCATTGTGGAGACTTTCCTTGCAAAGCGCTGCGAAAGCGGGCTTATCGCCCCGCAGGGTTACTGGGATTACTTTGACTGGACCAAGGAGTGGGACGGCCAGTTCGCCACCCCCACAGCGGCGCTGGACGGAGAGTCGGCGCTGCAAAACCTGTTCTTTGTGTATGCCGCGCAAAGCTTGTGCCGCATACTGCCTAAGTTCCACCGGAGGGATTTGGCGGAGTACTATACCAGTGAGTGTGAAACCATCCTGAAGCTGGTGGAGGAGCGCTGCTGGGACCCTGAGAAAGGACTTTACAAAGAGGGACCGAACACCAACGAGTATGCCCAGCATACCCAGGTCTACGCGGTGCTGGCGGGGTTGGCCACGGATGAAAGGGCCAGGGCGGTTATGGAAAAGGCCCTTATGGACAAGAGCCTGGTCCAGTGCTCCTTTATGCAGGGCTTTTATCTGTTCCGGGCGCTGGAAAGGGCGGGCATGTATGACCGCGCCGGGGCGCTTTGGGAACCTTGGCAGGAATTCATCGACCTGCACTGCACCACCTTCCCGGAGACGCCCTTTTCCCCCCGCTCCGACTGCCACGCCTGGTCGGCGCTGCCGCTGTGGGAATTCCGGAGAAAGGAATAGGCTGGAAGAAGGTATTATGCTTACTGTGAAGAGCGGGCTCTTCTTTTAGAAACGGGCAATTGACAAAAGCTGCCAGCGCGTGTATAATCTAAAATGCACTAAATTAGTATATTTTACTTTATGAAGAAAGGCGGCTTTCCCTTGGGCGAGACAATTTTGAGCTTGCGGGATGTATATAAAGGCTTTGCTGGAACCCCGGTTTTGCAGGGGATTTCCCTGGACGCGGCGCCGGGGGAGTTTGTGACGCTGCTGGGTTCCTCCGGCTGCGGCAAGACCACCACCCTGCGGATTATCGCGGGGCTGGAGGAGCCGGACGGAGGCCAGGTGCTTTTAAGCGGGCAGGACATGGCCGGGGTGGAGCCCAATAAGAGGGACGTAAACACGGTCTTTCAGAGCTACGCCCTGTTTCCCCATATGAACGTGGAGCAGAACGTGGGATATAGCCTGAAAATCCGCCGGACGCCCAAGCCGGAAATCCGGCGGCGGGTGCAAGAGGCACTGGCCCTGGTACGGCTGGAGGGCTTTGAAAAGCGCCGCCCCACAGAGCTCTCCGGCGGGCAGCGGCAGCGGGTGGCCATTGCCCGGTCGGTGATCAGCCGGCCCAAGCTTTTACTGTTGGACGAGCCCTTAGGCGCTTTGGACCTGCAGCTGCGCCGGGACATGCAGCAGGAATTGAAGAAATTGCAGAAAAAGCTGGGGATCAGCTTTATCTATATCACGCACGACCAGGAAGAGGCCCTGAATATGTCAGACCGGATTGCCGTGATGAAGGATGGGCGCTTCCAACAGGTAGGCACGCCGGAGGAGATTTATAATAGCCCCAAAACCGCCTATGTGGCCCGGTTTGTGGGGGCGGCCAATATTGTCCACTGCACCGCCGGAGACATCCAGGGAGACCTGGTGCGCTTTGCCAGCGACCAGGGCAGCGGGGCCTTTCTGGCCCGAGGATACCGCTTTCAGCCTGGCGAGCCGGTTACCCTGGCCATTCGCGGGGAACAGGCCGACGCTGTGAAGGACTTTGACCGGGCCGCGCCAGGGCTTGTGGGCGTTGTGCAGGAAAAGAGCTTTGCCGGGGGCATGATGCGGGTAACCGTCCAGCTCCCCGGCGGCGGAAATTTTGTTTGCAGCAGGCAGGGGATGCATTGGGACTGTGAGCCCGGCGACCAGGTGAAAGTCACTTGGGACCCAAAGGACGCCTGCCCCGTCGGCCTCCCAGAGGACCGGCGCGGTTCTGAAGGGTAAGGCGGGTGGCGGCAATGAAGAAACCGGCAATCAAGAAAAAAAGAAGCTTGGGGTGGCTTACCGTAGCGCCGCTTTATGCGTTTACCCTGGCCTTCGTGCTGGGGCCGCTGGTTTACATGGTGGCTTTAAGCTTTATGACCCGAGAAGAGGTCTGGGGGGTGGCGGCGGAATTTACTTTGAAGAATTACCGGGATATTTTTCAGCCCGTGTACCTGCGCACCTTTTGGGAATCCATCAAGCTGGCGGTGGTAAGCACAGGGCTGGTGATTCTCCTGGGCTACCCCTTCGGGTACTTTATGGCAAAGCTTACCGCCAAGTGGAAAAAGCGGACCATGCTGCTTTTGATGATTCCCTTTTGGACCAGCTCGCTTTTGCGGCTCTATGGCTGGATCATTATTTTCCGGGCGGGCGGAGTTTTCGACCGGCTGCTCATGGCGCTGCACATCACCAGCGAACCCCTCAAGCTATTGTACACCTATCCGGCGGTGGTGGTGGGCATGGTGTACGCGCTGCTGCCTTTTATGATCTTTTCCGTTTATTCCAGCGCTGAAAAGCTGGATTTCAGTTTGGTAGAAGCCGCCCGGGATCTGGGGGCGTCCCGTATACAGGCTTTTTTCACCGTCTCCTGGAAACTGACCCTTCCCGGATTGTTTTCCGGGATCGTCCTGACCTTTGTCCCCTCCATGGGCCTCTTCTTCATTGCCGACATCCTGGGGGGCAACAAGGTGGTTCTGGTAGGCAACCTCATCCAAGAGCAGCTGATGAAGGTCCACAACTGGCCCTTCGCCGCCGCCCTCTCCGTTGCCCTCCTTCTCCTAAGCGGCGTATCTCTGCGCCCAAGCCGGGGGGTTGGGCAAAGCGCCTCCCTCCGGGGCGGGGAACCTATGGACTAGGCGGCAGTCCCCGCGCGTTGATTTCGTCCATTTCCCCGGGGGCCTGGCCTTTTTCCAAAAGCTTGCGGGCTGCAGGGGCAAGCCCCGCGGCCTTAGAAAGGAGACTATACGCATGAAAAACCGCACAAAGATACCGCAGCTTTATTTGGGACTGATTTTGGCGTTGATGTATGTGCCGATTTTATTGGTGGTGATCTATTCCTTTAACGAGAGCAAAATCAGTTCGGTGTGGGGCGGGTTTTCTTGGAAGTGGTATAGACAGTTGTTCCGGGACGCGGATATGTTTGAGGCCCTGCGGAACACATTGGTGCTGGGGGCGGCCAGCTGCGCGGGCGCGGGCGTGATCGGGACATTGGGGGCTTTCGGGGCGACGCGGGTCCGGTGGCGGAGCCATGGGGCGGTGGAGCGTCTGGCGCTGCTGCCCATGATGATGCCGGAGATCATCCTAGGAATGGTTTTTATGGCGTTCTTTTCACTAATCGGGCTGCCATTTGGCATGGGGACGCTGATCATTGCCCACACAGCCTTTTGCATTCCCTATGTATATATGATGGTAAAGGCCCGCCTGGTGGGCTTAGACCCCAGCTTGGCGGAGGCCGCGCTGGACCTGGGGGCCAGCCCGGTCCGGGTATTTTTCGACATAACCCTGCCCTTGATTGCCCCCGCCCTGGCCTCGGGGATGCTGCTGGCCTTTGCTATGAGCATAGACGATGTCATTATCAGCGTGTTCGTAACCGGCGTAGATGTGAACACCCTGCCGGTAAAAATCTACACACAGCTGAAAACAGGTGTGACGCCGGAAGTGAACGCGCTGTGTACGCTGATGTTTTTGGCTACAGTGGCGGTGTGCGTACTGGCAGGGCTGCTGGGCCGCGGCAAAAATACGGAAAACGATAAATAGCAGGCGGAAAAGCGTCCGCCTTTTCAAAATAAAGCGGGGCTCCGTTTACGGAGAGCTCCTACAAATAACGTGGAAAGGACGTTCCCTATGAAAAAAATTCTCGCAGTTCTTCTTACCCTTCTCCTTCTTCTTCCTTTAACCGCCTGCTCCTCTGGGGGGCAGACCTCTCCTCTGGTGCTTTTTACCTGGGAATCCATGTTCCCCCAGGAGGTTCTGGACGGCTTTACCCATGAGACCGGCATCCCCATCACCTACGCCAATTTTGATTATGATGAAACCATGCTCTCCAAGCTGGAGGCTGCCGGCGGCGGGGACTACGACTTGGTCATCGCCGACGACTACATTCTGGAAACCGTGATTGCCCAGGGCCTTGCTCAAGAGCTGGATACTGCCAAGCTGGAAAATTACGCCAACATCAACCCAGCCTACCAAAACCAATTCTTCGATCCAGACAACCGGTATACCGTTCCCTACGGCGCGGGGGTGCAGACCATCGTCTATAACCCCCAGGCCGCCGGCATAGAGATTACCGGCTATGCCGACCTGTGGAACCCCGCCCTGGCGGACAGCGTGGGCATTATCGACAGCTGCCGGGTTATCGACGGTATGGCTCTAAAGGTTCTGGGGCAAAGCTACAACACCGAGGACGCCGAGGCAATCCGTCAAGCGGGAGAAAAGCTTTTGGAGCTGGCTCCTAATATCCGCCTGATCAAGGATGATAACTTGCAGGACGACCTGCTTACCGGAGAAGTCAGCGCCGCCGTCATGTACACCAGCCAGGTCACCATGGCCATGCTTGCCAACCCAGACTTACAGGTGGTGTATCCGAAGGAGGGCATTGGCTTTGGCATTATGGCCAATTTCATCCCTAAAAACGCCCCCAATCCCGACGCCGCCTATCAGTTTATAGATTACATCCTGCGTCCGGAGGTTTCCGCCCAGTGCTACGAGTTCCTAGGCTACTACTGTACCAACCAAGCCGCCGACAGCCTCATCTCCCCCGAGATGCAAAGCTTCCTCACCATGCCGGAAAGCTTCTCCAATGACCCCGCCCGGGAGATGATCGAAAACATCTCCGCAGAAGCGCTGGAAACCCATGAGCAAGCCTGGGTGGCCTTTAAAAGCGCGTGTGGATAAAGCCGGACAAGCCGCAGGGGTAAAGTCGTGCGGGAGCTTGGGTCCGTCTATTAAAAGGAGCCGCAGAAAGGGCAGCCCCTACAAAACAGCATAGGAATGATTTTGCGGGAAACGGCGCAGCTAAAGTGTTCTTCATGGTTTGCAACACAGGCAATCACCAGCCGCATATGCGCAAGCACACCCTGTTCCAATACAACGGCGCAGATAAAATGAGTGGAGCAGACTTCTTTCCCCTTGCGCCTTGAGGTGGAGCAGACAAAGTGATCTCGCCGCGCTTCAAAGTTTTTGCTTGCGCAGCTCCTGCACCCGCGCCCATGTGTCAGCGTCTATGGCAGCCGCCATGAAACGCAGCATATACCGCTGGGGTACAATGTTCTTTGACCTATCAAAAAAGCCCGGCCAGCGCCGGGGGATTTTCTGCCCTTAAAATGAACTAGTAAGCCCTATTCACACATCGTATATTTCATATATGACACCTGCGCTGCATTTGCTGTGCGGGTGTTTTGTATTATCATCCCTTTACCGGGCTGAAAAAGCAAGCCAGACTAAGCACGCCATCATTTCCATACGCTTGTTCTCGCAAGACTCAACATACGGACATTTTTGGCATTCAGTCGCGAGCTGTGATTCTACCACGTTATCTAGCCTTGAAACGGAATATTATGTTTGTGATAATTGTTTGCAATCTCCTTTCCCACAAAATTTTTTTGCAATTCATGGTCAGTGAATCAACAAACTCCAGAAGCCCCGGTAATATTGGGACTTTCTTGTGTTGTCCCTATTATGACACACTCACATCCCCTGCACAATCCCCCCTGTAGCCTCCAGCAGGCGGGGATCGGTAACGCGGATAGAAAGGTTTTTGGTGGGCTGATCGGTACTGTTGATTTTTACGATCTCCGCGCTGTAAAGCTGAGGGCCACCGCTGTCTATGCTGGCCATTATCTCTGCGGGCCCCGGGGATACCTGGTTACGGCCGAGAATATCCGTGGCTTGGCCTTGGGGCGCCTGGTTCAGGGTGCCATAGACGCCGGTCTCGTTATTGTCCAAAAGCTTTCCCATGGGCTCGTCGGAAGAAAAGTAGCCCCGGAGTTGGCCGGGGTTGTCCGGGGCTCCCTTTACAATTCCACAGAGCGTGATCCCAGCGGGCTCTCCGGCCTTGAGGGTCATCACATTTCCCGCGTCCGCGTCGCAGATACCGTGGCCCAACCCCGCAAAGGCTCCGGTTGCCGGGTCATAGAAGGTCAGCGTGCCTACGCCGGCGGCGCTGTCCCGGACCCACATGCCGGTTTTAAAGGACCCTTCGCCGAAAACAGGCTGCACAGTGGCTTCAAAATCCTCATTCCCCCGGCGGACCAGAAAGGTGACGCCCTCTCCCTGGCTCTGTCCGATGAAGTGGGCCAGATCGCTGTTGCTGCCAATTTCCCTGCCGTTGGCCTTTAGCAGGTAGTCCCCGGGGCGCAGCCCAGCCTCGGCGGCGGGGCAGCAAACCCCATCGGCGGTATAAATATCGGAAAGGGAAGCCACAATAACCCCGTCGGTAAAGAGCTTAATGCCAAACGCCTCCCCCAAAGGAATCACCTGGTAGGAAGCCGGGGCAGCGGCCTGTTCCCGCAGCTCCTCCCGAGCTTGCGGGGCGTTGAAAACCGAAGCTTCTGTGGCCTGGTGGGTCTTGGCGGGGGATTCCAGCCCCAGCAGGCTGACGGTTACCAGCATGCACAGGGCTGTAACCCCCACGCTAAGGGCAAAGGTGCGCAGGGCCTCAATGAAAATGCGCCTTTTGCTTGTTTTCATTTTCTTTTGATTTTGCGTTCTCCTCACCTCTTTCCGGGACCCTGGCGCGAAGGGGATTGTCTCGGGCAATCTGGGAAAATTTCGCGCCAAAAATGAAAGCGTTTGGTTTCGGCCCCGGTTTTTAATTTGCCACGGAGGCGAGGTTTTATGATGGAAATTAAAAACGCCCCTGTACAAAGAGTACAGAGGCGAGAATTTTTGGTCTGCCGCGACTATCGGGCACAGCGGCTGCAGACCGCGTCCGGCTATTGCCGGTCTCGCCCGATAGAAGGGACAGTGATAAAGTGAGAAAATAAAAGTTTGAGTGATGAGTATTGACAAATTATGTATTCTTAGGAAGATTTTAGCTTCTTTCTACCGCATCGCCTCCTTTGCTTTCGATGGTCTTAGTTTACCCGGCAAATATGACGTGGATTTCAAGATAGTTTGAAGATTTGATTAGTATTTTATGAACTATTTTTGAATGACTTGTAGATTCTGACGAAAAAGCCCCTTTTCCCCCAACCGCCGGCGAAAAAGGGCTCCTTTCATCAGCTTTTCCCCATACTGGCAATAACGGCTTCTATAACGGCGCCGCGAAACGCCGCCGCTTCCAGCTGGCGCACGCCCCGGATGGTGCTTCCGCCGGGCGAGCATACCGCGTCTTTTAAGGCGCCTGGGTGCCGGCCGCTTTCCAGCGCCAAGCGGGCCGCCCCGGCCGTCATTTCCGCCGCCAGACGGACAGCCAGATCCCGGGGCAGGCCGCAGTACACGCCGCCGTCCGCCAGCGCCTCTATAAAGAGGTCTACAAAGGCTGGCCCGCATCCGGCCACTACGCCTGCCGCCGCCATTTGGCTCTCGGGAATCCCCACCAGGCAGCCCGAGCTTTTTAAAGCCTCCAGCAGCGCGGCCTTGGCGCTGCCCGGTACCTTCTCCCCAGCGGCATAAAGGGTCACGCCCTGGCCAATGGATACCGGTGTGTTGGGCATTATCCGGATTACCGGACATCCCTGGGCAAGCTCTTCCAGCTCCCCCAGCGATACCCGGGCCGCCATGGAAATCAACAGCGGCTTCCTTTCTCGAAGTTTCAGGTCCGGCCCCATCTCTTTGAGCACCGCCGGCACAACGTCCGGCTTCACTCCCAAAAAAATCATCCGGCAGCACTGGGCGATCCACTGGTTGTCCACATGGGCTGCATCCAGCTCCTCCGCCAGCTTCTCCGCCTTCTCCGGGGACCGGTTGCTCACATAAATCTCCGCTTCCGGCAGCTGCCGCCGTACTGCCCGGGCCAGCGCCGCCCCCATATTTCCTGCGCCAACAAATCCGATTCCTTCATCTACATATCCCATATCTATATTTCCTTTCTCTTTCAAGATAGCGGGCTTTTCCCGTCCGCCGGGCCGCCCACTCCGCAGCCTCATCTCCAGGCTTTTTATAATTTTGAGCTTTTCTATTGGACAAGTTCGTGCTATAATGTACGCAAAGCGTACATCCGGAGTTTCCCTCGTCCGCACAGCGGCCGCCTTTCGCTTCACGAAAGGTCCGGAAAACTCCAATCAGATTTATGCTTTAATGTACGCAAAGCGTACATCCGGAGTTTCCCTCGTCCGCACAGCGGCCGCCTTTCGCTTCACGAAAGGTCCGGAAAACTCCAATCAGATTTATGCTTTAATGTACGCAAAGCGTACATCCGGAGTTTCCCTCGTCCGC
>CANONE010000012.1 GCA_947567585.1 uncultured Clostridia bacterium
CTACCGATCGTCGCTTTGGTGGGCCGTTACCCCGCCAACTGGCTAATCGGACGCGAGTCCATCTCTAAGCGGATTGCTCCTTTGATTATTTGACCATGCGATCATCTAATTTTATGCGGTATTAGCGTCTGTTTCCAGACGTTATCCCCCTCTTAAAGGCAGGTTACTCACGCGTTACTCACCCGTCCGCCACTAACTTCTATAGAGCAAGCTCTATTTCCGTCCGTTCGACTTGCATGTGTTAGGCACGCCGCCAGCGTTCGTCCTGAGCCAGGATCAAACTCTCTAAAATATGGTATCTAATCATCTCTCGATGGTTAAATCTATCCTAGAGTCTCAATCGACTCAACGAAGCACTTGGCTTCTTTACAGATTTTTCAGGTTCTGTTCCTGTTTCCTTCCGAGTACCGAGTATCTCTACTCAACCCTCAGAATTCACGGGTCTTCCTTCTTTCTCGTTGTTTAATTTTCAAGGTCCTTTCTTCCTGTCCTTCTCGGGACAGTTTGCAGAGTTTCTTCGCTTCCTCTCGGCCGCGCTTTCCACAGAAATCCTTCTTCCCTTTCGCTCAAGAAATCTCTCAATCCCTCTCGCCTCTAGGCTTCCCGGCTTCTTCTCCGCTTGCGCTCTCTTTCAGCGCTTGACTATCTTATCACATCTCTCCGACTTTGTCAAGGGCTTTTTTCGACTTTTTTCGAATCCGCTTTCACTTCATCTTTTCTCAAAAGCGCTCAATCATTTTACCACATTCTCTTTGGCTTGTCAAGGGCTTTTTTGAATTTTTTCTAACTCCGCTTTCGCTTGGTTAGCGTCTCTCTTGAGCGCTTGACTATGATACCACGCCCTCTCTAAAATGTCAACACCTTTTTTCGAGATTTTCCGACTTTTTTTCGCCCCTCTCTTTTCTTTCAATATATTGTAGTATGGCGCTAATTTTTGCCATTATACAGAAAGCCTTCCTTCTATTTCCAGGCATAGTTTGGCGGGAGCCGCGTAATATTATGATATGGAAAGGGGGACAAGCGTATGAAAATCGATCGAAAGAAAGCTTTTCTCTATTTTTGGCGGGGGCTGGTGGTGGTGCTGGTCAACGTAATGATCCTTTTGATGCTGCTGGGCGGCAGAGCCCGGGCGCTTTCAAAATATGGCTCTACGGGCGGAGAAGTTACGCAGATCCAGGAACGTCTGGCGGAGCTTGGGTATAATCCCGGAAAAGCCGACGGCATTTTTGGCACGCAGACCAAGAACGCGGTCATTGCCTTTCAGCGGGACTATGGACTCTCTGACGACGGCATCGCGGGCCCTAAAACTTTGGAAGCTTTGGGACTTACCAGTTCCGGCGGTTCCGGCGGCGGGGAGTACGGCGGATTTTCCGAAGCCGACGTGCAGCTGCTGGCCTCTATCATTTCCGCCGAATCCCGAGGGGAGCCCTACCAGGGACAGGTGGCGGTGGGCGCAGTGATCATGAACCGGATCGCGCATCCTTCCTTTCCCAATACGCTTGCCGGCGTTATTTACCAGGACGGCGCTTTCTCCTGCCTATACGACGGAGGCATAAACGCCCCTGTGGCGGACTCCGCCTATACGGCGGCCCGGGAAGCCATCAACGGCAGCGACCCTACCGGCGGCGCGGTCTACTATTACAACCCGGCCAAAACCACAAACAAATGGATTTGGTCCCGCCAGGTCGTGGCCACTATCGGCGCTCACCGCTTTGCAATCTAAAATTCCCTATTCACAGCTTGCGAGCCCAGGCCCCGGATGGTGGTGCTTTAATAGGAGGGCGTGTACCATATATCCATTTCAGCGGGGCTGGGCTGTTGAAACAGGCTTTGGAGCTTAGCCAGAAGGCCCTCGTCTACATAGTAGCTGGGGTCCTCCCCGGCCAGGACGGCGGCGTTGCGGCGGGCGATGTTCTCCCGCCACAGCTTATCCGGCACGTCTATATAGTGCCACTGGGTTATAACGCCCCGGGACCGGAAAAATTCCTCCGCCTCCCGCCTCCCTGCCTGGGTCCAGAAGCCCCAGTCCAGAATAATGTCGGTCCCCCCGGCGATGATTTCCAGCGCCTTGTCGAAAAAGTAGCTCTGAATCGCCTGGGTAATGCGGTCATGCTCTTCGCCCAAGGGGCCCATGCGCAGCGTAAGCTCGTCCACAGACAGCAGCACGGCGGGGGATTTTTCCATCAGGCTCCTGCAATACCAGCTTTTTCCGCTGGCAATTTTCCCACAGATCAAAATGACCTTTGGCACTTACGTTTCCTCCCTTCCCAGATGCTCTTCTATGCGCTGGTGGTACTCTGGCAGCGCTTTTTTCAAAGAGACGGGCCTGCCGCTTTCATTGATAAAGCAGTGGGCGGTCCGGCCGTGGCAGCGGGGGGCGCCGGTGGCCTGGTCCCGGACTTCATAATGAAAGGCAATGCGGGTTCCGGAATAGCTTTTGATCTCGATGAGAATCTCCACCGTGTCTCCAAAGCGGCACATGGCGTGATAATCGGCCTGTGCGCTCAGCACCGGGCTGACGATCCCCGCCGCTTCCAGGCCCTCATAAGAGAAGCCCCGCTCCCTCATAAAGTAGACCCTGGCCTCCTCAAACCACCGGATATAGTTGGAGTGGTGGACACAGTCCATACGGTCGGTCTCGTAATAGTGGACAGGACGGACATAAATGGTAGAAAATGGCATGAAAAACACCTCACATAACAGCTGCGGGGCGCCTGTTTCAGCTTATCCCGGCGCGCCCTTTTAAAAAAAGCCGCGCGGGCGGGGAGATATCTCCGCCCGCCTATCAATATAATAATACCACATCCCCGGCAAAAAATCCAGAGATTTGTTCCAGGCGAAACCCATAGTGCTTTTTATTAAAAAAATCAACAGATATCCACCATATATTGTTATTTCAAGCGTGTTGATTTTTTGGTCGAAAAATGTTATCATTTGCACAGTAAATCAAGCGCGGCAAGGGAAACAAGAGGCGGCAGAGCGCGGGGCGGCGCTTCCCGGATACCCGGCAAAGTCAACGCGCAGAGGCCGTCCTGCGCCGGCTGGGGGCGAAAAGCGCCTAGCGGCCTTACTTAAGGAAAGGAAGTTTTGCCTAAGCCATGAGAATCGGTTTGGATGTAGGCTCCACCACTCTAAAGTGTGTGGTCTATCAGGGGGACGTCCCTGTGTTTCAAGAATACGAGCGGCACTTTTCTCAGATTGCCGAAAAAGCGTCGGACATGCTGGGCCGGGTAATGGAAAAGTTCCCGGGGGAAAAAACGGCCTTTCTCTGCGTGTCCGGCTCGGCGGGCATGGGCCTGGCGGAGGACCTGGGGATTCCCTTTGTTCAGGAGGTCTTCGCCACCCGCACGGCGGTAAAAAGGTATTGCCCCCAGGCGGACGTGGTCATTGAGCTGGGGGGCGAGGACGCCAAGATCCTGTTTTTGTCCGGAACCATGGAGGTGCGCATGAACGGCTCCTGCGCCGGGGGTACCGGGGCGTTCATTGACCAGATGGCTACCCTTTTAGACACCACCCCCGGGAACCTGGACCGGATCGCGGGAGAGAGCCGGCGCACCTACAGCATCGCCTCCCGCTGCGGGGTGTTCGCCAAGTCCGACATCCAGGCGCTCCTTAATCAGGGGGCCCAAAAGGACGATATAGCGGCCAGCATTCTTTTAGCGGTGGTCAACCAAACCATCGCCGGGCTGGCCCAGGGCCGGGAGATTGCCGGGCAGGTGGTATATCTGGGGGGGCCGCTGACCTTTTTGCCCCAGCTGAGAAAATCCTTTGACAGCGTGCTGGGGGTGGAGGGGCTCTGTCCGGAGCATTCCCTCTACTATGTAGCCGCTGGCGCGGCCCTTTCTGAAGACAGCCGGGAGCTGGATCTTTTGGAGACCACGGAAAAAATCCGGAACTACAGCTCCAGCCACCGCTATCAAAGCGGCGAGTCTCTGTTTGCCAGTGTCGAGGAATACCAGGCGTTCACCACCCGCCATCAGCGGGACAGTGTACCCACCGGGGCCCCCCTGGGAGAGGACGGGGCCGCCTATGTGGGGATTGACGCTGGGTCTACTACCCTCAAGGCGGTGGTTATCAATAGCAGAGAAGAGATCGTCGTTTCCCGGTATTTGTCCAATAATGGCAACCCAGTACCCTTGGTCCTGGAATTTCTAAAGGATATTTATAAGGATTATCCCGGCATTCGGATTTTGGGAGCGGCCTCCACCGGTTATGGGGAGGAGATTATCAAAAGCGCCTTTGGGCTGGACTACGGGGTGGTGGAGACCATCGCTCACTTTACCGCCGCCAGGAAATTCCAGCCGGAGGTAGACTTTATCATCGACATTGGCGGCCAGGATATCAAGTGCTTTAAAATTAAGGACGGGGCCATTGACAATATCTTCCTCAACGAAGCCTGTTCCTCCGGCTGCGGCTCCTTTTTGCAGACCTTTGCCGGGGCCTTGGGCTACAACATGCACGACTTCGCCCAAGAGGGGCTGTTCGCCAAGGATCCGGTGGATCTGGGCTCCCGCTGCACAGTGTTTATGAATTCCTCTGTAAAGCAGGCTCAGAAGGACGGGGCTACCCTGGGAAGCATTTCCGCCGGCCTCTCCATCAGCGTGGTAAAAAACGCCCTGTATAAGGTCATCCGGGTAACGGACGCCAAAAGCTTGGGGCGGCACATTGTGGTGCAGGGGGGCACCTTCCTGAACGACGCGGTGCTGCGGGCCTTTGAAAAGGAGATCGGGCAGAACGTCACCCGGCCTTCCGCGGCAGGGCTGATGGGCGCTTTCGGCGCGGCCCTGTACGCCAAGGAGCGCAAAGCCGGAGACGGCGCCCCCAGCGGCATTGCAAAGCCGGGGGATCTGGAAAGCTTCAGCCACCAGGTGAAGTCTATCACCTGCAGTGGATGCCAGAACCACTGCCGCCTGACGGTGAACACTTTCTCGGGCGGGACCCGGTACATTGCCGGCAACCGCTGCGACAAGCCCCTGCGAAAGCAGAGCCCCACGGCGGCATACAATTTATATGATTATAAAAAGGAGCTGTTGGCCTCTTACCAGTCCCACGCCGGAAGGAGAGGGACTATCGGCATCCCCATGGGGCTGAACCTCTTCGAGCTGTATCCCTTCTGGCACACCTTCTTTACCACTTTGGGTTTTGGCGTCCTACGCTCCCCGGAGTCGGACCGGCAGCTGTACTTTAAGGGTCAGCACACCATCCCCTCGGACACCGTGTGCTATCCGGCCAAGCTGATGCACGGCCACATAGAGGCCCTGCTGGAAAGGAAGCCGGACGCCATCTTCTATCCCTGTATGAGCTACAATTTCGACGAGCACAAGGGCGACAACCACTACAACTGCCCTGTAGTGGCCTACTACCCCGAGGTGCTGGATGCCAATGTCACGGCTCTCTCGGAAACAAAGTTTATATACGACTACGTGGGGCCCCACCGCAAAAAGGATTTTCCCAAAAAAATGGCGGCGATTCTGGAAAAGTATTTCCCGGGAATTCCCCTGCGGGAGGTTAAGGCGGCGGCTGCGGCGGCTTACAAGGAATACGAAGCCCATATGAACCGGATACGGCGAAAGGGCGAGGAATTCTTAGCCTACGCCAAAGAGAAGGATCTGCCGGTGATCGTCCTGTCCGGCCGGCCCTACCACCTGGACCCGGAAATCAACCACGGCATTGACAAGCTTATCTGCGAGTGCGGAGCCGTGCTGGTGACAGAGGATTCCGTCAGCCACCTGGTGGAGAAATTCCCCACCACTGTTTTGAACCAGTGGACCTACCACGCCCGCCTGTACGCCGCCGCCAAGCTGGTGGCCCAAAGCGGCGATCCGAAACTGAACCTGGTGCAGCTGGTCAGCTTCGGCTGCGGCGTGGACGCCATTACCGGCGACGAGGTCCGCTCCATTTTAGAGGCCGGCGGCCGCATCTACACCCAAATCAAAATCGACGAAATCACCAACCTGGGCGCCGTCCGCATCCGCCTGCGGAGCTTGTTTGCTGCTCTGGGACTCTAAGGCCGCGGGGGCTTTACCCCCGCACCCCCACAACCTTTGAAAAGGTTGACGAAACTTTTACGCCGATTTTGTCGGGTCTGTGCCGGGGGCTTTATGGGCGGAGCCGCAGGCTCCCACTAGGGTAGAAGTGAGCGAAGGGCGCTTTCTGCAGGTGTAGAGGCGAACGGTTCAAAAAAATAAAAACGTCAAACATTGCGCGGTCCAGGGGCGGGGAAGATTGCCAGTGGCAATCGTTCTGACCCGACCGAGTCGGCAGACGAGACCGACGCCCCAAGGTCTTAAAGGGCTGGAAGGAGACACATATGGCAGATAATGGGAACCGGGTGGAGTTTACCCGGGAGATGAAGGATGAATATACGATACTGACGCCCAATATGGCGCCCATTCACTTTGAGCTGATTAAGAATGTGCTTAACAGCTTTGGGTATCATTTGGATCTTTTGAAGACAACGGGGCGGGAAATTGTGGACGAGGGGCTCAAGTATGTCCACAACGACACCTGCTATCCGGCGCTTTTGTCCATTGGGCAGCTGATGCACGCTTTGCACAGCGGGAAATATGACCTGCGCAAGGTGGCGCTGATTATGACCCAGACCGGCGGCGGGTGCCGGGCCAGCAACTACATCCACCTGCTGCGAAAGGCTCTGAAAAAGGACGGGCTGGACTACATACCGGTGATTTCCCTGAACCTTTCCGGTCTGGAAAGCAACAGCGGCTTTAAGATGACGCTGCCCATGCTCCGCCGGGCTATTGCGGCCTTAACCTACGGCGACCTTTTGATGCTGCTGAAAAACCAGACTAAACCCTATGAGGACAGCCCAGGGGAAAGCGACCGGCTGGTGCAGGATTGGATCGAGACCCTTACCGGTCTTTTTGAGAAAGGGAAAGCCTTTACCCAGCGGGAGGTTCGGGCTTATTTTGACGAGATTGCCCGGTCCTTTGCCAGTATACCCGTCCATCTCACCGCCAAGACTAAGGTGGGAATTGTGGGAGAGATCTACGTGAAATATTCCGCCCTGGCCAACAATGGTTTGGAGGATTTTCTGTTCCAGCAGGGCTGCGAGGTAATGGTGCCGGGAATTATGGGCTTTATGATCTTCAAGGTGGACAACCGCCTGGAGGACATTGCCTTATACGGCGGGAGCCCAGCCAAAAAGCAGCTTTGCACCATGCTGAAATGGTACTTTACCAAGTTTGAGACCGATCTTATCGACTCAGTGAAAAAATACCCCCAGTTCACGCCCCCCGCGTCCTATGCCCACCTGAAAGAGCTGGCTGGAAAAGTCATCGGCTATGGCTGCAAAATGGGCGAGGGCTGGCTGCTGACCGCCGAGATGATGGAGCTAATAGAAAGCGGCTACGAAAACGTAGTCTGCACCCAGCCCTTTGGGTGCCTGCCCAACCACATTGTAGGCAAGGGCATGATCCGCAAAGTAAAGAACGTCTGCCCCGCCGCCAACATCGTCCCCATCGACTACGACCCCAGCGCCACCCGCGTCAACCAAGAAAACCGCATCAAACTCATGCTCTCCGTGGCAGGAGCGTGACGGCAGCGTGACGGGGAAGATCCCCAGTGGGGATCGTTCTGACCCGACCGAGCCGGGAGCGTGACGCTCCACCCAATGCCGCGGGGGCGCGCAAAGCGTCGCGCTGCCCTTGGTGGGGAACTTACTGGCTTGGTGGACGCGGTCCGTTAGCTGCTACCGGGGCTGCCTGTTAGCTGGCAGTTGATATGGGCTGGTTTCGCACTAAGCCAACGGCTGCGCCCGCCCGGCCAGCGGTACGGAACCGGCAAACTCCGGCATAAAGTTTTCGTCCACCTTTTTCAAAAGGTGGTAGGGTTTGGGGCAACGCCCCAAGGTCTTAAAAGCCGGGAAAGGAGGAAATCCCCATGCCCAAAAAGCTAGCCATGCTGCTAACGCTGCTGATGCTGCTCATCGACATTCCCAGCTGCTCCTTTACCGGACTGTCGGCCCAGAACCTGATGTCGCCGCCCAAGGCCAACGCGGACCAGCAGAGCATCTATAAGGTAATGCAGGGCAGCCAGGCGGAGGTAACCTTTATCTATCCCCGAAACGGCGAATACCGCTCCGCCATTATCATGCGGGACTTTACCGGAGACGGGGTAGAGGACGCCATTGGCTTTCATTCCCTGGGAGAGGGGGGCGTGGAGGTGCTCTTTCTCATGAAGGCCGAGGGAGAGTGGCACAGGGCCGCTTCCTTTATCAATATTGCCACCCAGGTAGACCGGGTGTGCTTTGCAAAGCTTGCAAACGGTAAGGAGGCCGTGCTGATTGGCTGGGGCAGCACGGCCGGGGCCACCGGGCGGACGGCGGCGGCGTACGCCTACCTGCCTGATGAAGACGACGATATCCAGGAGTACAATTTAGGGCTTTACGGGGAAATGGCCGTTACAGATTTCGACGGCGATGGAGTCAGCGAGCTTTTCACGATTGACAAATACGTGCCCGCCGAGGAGGAAGGAGCGGAATCCATAGCGGCCAGCGCCAGGCTCTATGCATTTGACCGGGAACAGCCCTATGAACTGGCCAGCGCCAGGGCGGACAATGACGTATCCAACTATAGCTCTTTGATTTTTGGACAGCTGAACGCGGAAACCCCAGGCGTAGTGGTTGACGGATCTACGGCGGACGGGCGGATGATCAGCCAGATTTTCCGGCTGGGCAGCGGATCTCTCATCAATTTTCCCATGGATGCGGCGGCGGACGAGGCGGTAAACCCGTTTTCCCGGCCAGCTACCGCGTCCTTTAGCGCCAGAGACATTAACGGAGACGGGTATATTGAGCTGCCCTCGGTAACGCTTCTGCCTTGCATTCCGGAAAATGTAACGCTGGATTCCACCAGCTATATTGTGGAATGGCAGGCCATCAGCGCCACGGGAGAGAGCCGCCTGGTGCTGCGGGCGCTGATGAACCCCCGGGAAAACTACTGGTTCCGCCTGCCCTACCAGCTTCGGGAGCGTATTTGCGCCACCAACGACCCCGGCCGCCGGACCGTCACCTATACGGAGGTCGTTATCGGAGAGGACGGCAGCCGCCGCCTGGGCAGCGCTATTTTTTCCATTCGGGTATTTACCCAGTCCTCCTGGGAGAGCCGGGGGGAAACCAGCGGCTACACGCAAATCGCCGCCCAAAACGATTCCATATACGGTATGCAGGTTTTCACAAAGGATCAAGCGCTGCTGCACTATGTGGAGGACATTGCCCAGGGCTTTCAGCTTTTGACGGAATAAAGCCATTAAGGAGGGGACTATGAAAAAGGTATTGGTAGCGGAAGACGAACAGAACATCCGGGAATTTGTGGTGATCAACCTACAGCGGGCCGGCTATGAAATCACCGAAGCGGAAACCGGGGACCAGGCTTTGGAGCTCTACGAGCGGGGCGGCGGGCAGTTCGACGTGGTCATACTGGACATTATGATGCCCGGAACCAACGACGGCCTGGCGGTCTGCCGGGAGCTGCGGGGGCGCAACCCCTCTATTGGCATTATTCTCCTCACCGCCAAAACCCAGGAGATGGACAAGGTCAGCGGCCTGATGATGGGGGCGGACGACTATGTGACAAAGCCCTTCTCCCCTTCCGAGCTGGTGGCCCGGGTAGACGCGGTTCACCGCCGGGTCGCCATGGCCGCCGAACAGAACCAGGCAGACCGCCGCAGCGAGGTGCGTTCCGGGAAGTTCGCCCTGAACCTGCGCAACCGGTCCTTTACCAAGGACGGCGCGCCCATTGAGCTGACCCAAGTGGAATTCCAGATGATGGAATACTTTTTCGACAATCCCGGCATCGCCCTATCCCGGGGCGACATTCTCCGCCAGGTATGGGGCCCCAGCTATGTAGGCGAAGAAAAAATCGTAGACGTAAATATCCGCCGCCTGCGCATGAAAGTAGAAGACGAACCCTCCACCCCCCAACACATCATCACCGTCTGGGGCCTGGGCTACCGCTGGAAGGCAACGTGACGGGAACGATCCCCAGTGGGGATCGTTCTGCCCCGACAAAAACCCACAGTCCCCAGGAAAGGAGACCCCCATGTTTACCCGAAGCGTATCCCGGCGATGGTTTGTCAACACAATCGGCGCGGTGTTTGTGATTCTAGTGGTATTCATCGCCGCGCTTTCCTCCATGGTGCAGAGCTCCACCTATACAGGAATCGAGTCCGCGCTGACCGGCCGGATGGACGAGCTTTTAAACTGGCTTTCCGGAACCTCCGGAGGGTATGAGACGTCGGAGTTCGCGGCCATTACCCGGGACTATGTGGAGCATTCCTTCCAGGACAAGTCCAAAATGGAGATCATGGCCCTCAATAAAGATGGAAGGATTTTTATAACCTCTACCGGCTTTGAGCCTGACCGCAAACAGCCCATGCCCGATTACATTCTGGCCCTGAAGAGCCCGGACAGCTCTGGAAAGTGGGTGGGGGAGCTGGAGACCGGGGAAAAGGTAATGGCCATTACCCGGGTGGTGCGGGACGAAGAGGGGCGTCTGGTAGGCTCCATTCGGTACATGGTGTCCTTAGAACGTACGGACCAGCAGACTCTGCTGGTCATTGCTGCGCTGGTGGTGGCCGGGCTTTTTATCATGCTGCTACTGACCCTGTCGGGCGTTTACTTTATCCGGTCCATTTTGGTGCCGGTGCGGCAGGTAAGCCAAAGCGCCCGGCAGATTGCCCAGGGAGACTTTGAGGTACGCATTGAGAAGGCCCGGGATGATGAAATCGGCCAACTGTGCGATTCCATCAACGACATGGCCGGAGAGCTGGGCGCGGCGGAACGGATGAAAAACGAGTTTATCTCCTCTGTGTCTCACGAGCTGCGCACGCCCCTGACCGCCATTAAAGGCTGGGCGGAAACCTTACGGGCCGGCGCAGACCCTGCCACGGAAGCCCGGGGCATGGACGTAATCATCCGGGAGTCCGAGCGGCTTTCCGGTCTGGTAGAGGAGCTTCTGGACTTTTCCCGCCTGCAAAATGGCAGTATGCAGCTAATCTCTGAACGGCTGGATATTTTAGCCGAGCTGGACGAGGCGGTATATCTATTTACCGAGCGGGCGCGGACCGAGGGCAAGGAGCTGGTTTATGAAGAAAACGCCGCCTTTGCCCCAGTTTATGGAGACCGCAACCGGCTCAAGCAGGTGTTTGTCAACATTATCGACAACGCCCTAAAATACACAGATGCCGGCGGGTCTGTAACGGTTTCCTCTCGTGTGGGGCCGGAACAGGTACAGGTAATCGTCTCTGACACAGGCTGCGGCATCCCTGCGGAGCACTTGCCCAATGTAAAGAAAAAGTTTTACAAGGCCAACCAGCTCGTACGCGGCTCCGGCATCGGCCTAGCCGTAGCCGACGAAATCATCGCCATGCACGGCGGCTCCCTTACCATAAAAAGCGTTGAATCCCAAGGCACCACCGTCACCATCACCCTCCCCTCAGCACCGGGAGCGTGACGGGAGCGTGACGCTCCACCCAATGTCGCGGGGTCGGGCAAAGCGTCGCCCTCGCTAGTGGGGAACCTATCAGCTTTGCGGGCGCGGTCCGTTGGCGGCTACCGGGGCTCTCTCTAACTGGCAGTTGGGTGAAGGTGCGCCCTAAAGGTTTTTGGTAGATGGGGCTTTCGGCTTCGTGGCAGCGGCTAGCGGTACAAAATCGATAAAATTCGGAATAAAAGTTTCGTCAACCTTTTCAAAGGTTGCAGGGTGCGGGACGGCGTCCTGCGACTTTTTGTCAATGGTACCATCTCACTCCCCCAAGCTCCAAAAACCAAAACCAAAGGCAAAAAAATTCCCCATCCCGCCCAATAAAAAGCAAAAGAACAGACTCGGAGGTAAAAATGGCAAAAAAAATAACCACAATCGGCGGCCAAGCCCTCATGGAAGGTATCATGATGGTAGGCCCCAAACGGACCACAGCCGCGTTCTGCGACGAGAAGGGAAATGTCTCCACAGAGGATATCACAGTAAACCGGATCACAAAAAAATACCCTATCCTGGGCAAGCCCTTTATCCGCGGCATTTTCTCCATGATAGACACCTTCCGGCTGGGTTACAAGGCGCTGTCCCTGTCCGCCGACAAAATCACGGAAGACACAGGCGAGGATGAGCTCTCCGGTGTGGACAAGTGGCTGGAGGACCACCTGGGAGACAAGATGACCGGCATTATCATGACCATTGGTACCGTGCTGGGTCTGGGGCTGGCCATCGTGCTGTTCTTCATGCTGCCAACCTTTCTTTTCAACCTCTGCCAGAACGCCGCGCCAGGAGATATCTCCGGGTGGCGCTCGGTATTTGAGGGGGTTCTGCGGATCGGGATTTTCCTTGCCTATATTCTGCTGGTATCCAGAATGAAGGAGATCCGCCGGGTGTTCCAGTACCATGGGGCGGAGCATAAAACCATCTTCTGCTATGAGGCGGATCTGCCGCTGACAGTGGAGAACGTCCGGGCGCAAAAGCGTTTCCACCCCCGGTGCGGCACCAGCTTCATGGCGCTGATGCTGCTTTTGGGGATTATTGCAGGCTTCTTCATCCCCTTTTCCAACCCGGTTCTGCGCACAGTGGTAAAGCTATTGTGCATCCCGGTCATTGTGAATATCGGCTATGAGGTACAAAAAGCCTGCGCCCGCCATGACAACCTTTTTACCCGGATCATCACCGCCCCTGGCCTGTGGATGCAGCGGATTACCGTGAAGGAACCGGACGATAAGATGATCGAGGCCGCCATCGCCGCCATGGAGGCCGTTATTCCCGAAAACGGCGAGGACTTGGTCCATTGACCTGCCGGGAGCTGTACTTACTGGCCCTTAACACCTTGCGGGCGGCGGATATTGATTCCCCCGGCTTTGACGCGGCGGCGCTGTCGGAGAAATTTCTGGGGCTGGACCGGCCCGGCCTGGCGGTACACGGGGATAGGGAGGCTGCCCAAGAGCAGGAGGCGGCTTTTCTCACCGCCCTGGCTCAACGGGAAAATCACCGGCCCCTGCAATATATTTTAGGCGAATGGAATTTCATGGGGCTGAACCTCCGGGTGGGCGAGGGCGTTCTTTGCCCCCGGGAGGACACCGCTGTGCTGGCGGAAGCCGTGGCGGCGCGGCTGGATATCCCTTCGCCCCGTGGGCTGGATTTGTGTTCTGGCAGCGGGGCGGTCGCGCTGGGCATCTGCTCGAAGGTACCCCAAGCGGAAATTGTCTGTGTGGAGCTGGACCCTGCCGCGCGCCAGTATCTTCAGGAAAACCTAACCCGTTATCCCGGCTACCGGCTCTCGGTTTTGGCGGCGGACGTGCTCTCTCCGGAGGCCCCCCGGCAGCTGGCAGGAAATCTGGACTTTATTGCCGCCAATCCGCCTTATGTCCCCACAGGAGAGATAGCCGCCCTTCAGCCGGAGGTCCGGCAAGAGCCCCGTCTGGCTTTGGACGGCGGCGGCGACGGCTTGCTTTTCTACCGGGCCATTGCCCGGTACTGGGCTCCTTTACTGCGCTCCGGCGGGCTGCTGGGCGTAGAGATTGGCGAAACACAAGGGGAAGCGGTCAGCGCTATTTTTCATGCACACGGCCTGCGCCATGTCCGCATCCTCCAAGACCTGTCTGCTTTGGACCGGGTGGCGGTGGGATGGTTCTAGGGCTGCGGCCTTTAGGGATAGGGAAAGGGTAAGACGGGTATAACAAAAACCGGGCCCCCACATTTGTGGAAACCCGGCTTTCTCTCTTAGATGATCAGCTTACAGCTTGACCACGTTCACAGCGCGCAGCTTCTCGCTGTTCTTGGGATCGGGCTCGGTCTCAAAAGTGACCTTCTGGCCCTCTTCCAGGGTCTTGAAGCCCTCGGACTGGATGGCGGAGAAATGCACGAAGACGTCCTCGCCGCCCTCGTCATTAGAGATGAAGCCATAACCCTTTTCTGCGTTAAACCATTTGACTGTACCGTTCATAATCGGCACCTCCACAAGAAAATTCGTATCCGCCTAGCCGACCGGAAAAAGACCGGCCCGGGTGCCCCGGGATCCGGCGCTGCCCTGACTTAGTAAGAACTCACAGTTTGTGTAAATCATCAGACGCCCGACGACTTACAGAAACTGTGAGTACATTTTTCGTGCTATCAGAATACGAGAAGATTATAGCATGACGCCTGTGGTTTGTCAAGGGCTGATGTTAAAATTTCTCATATCTCCAAAGAAGATGTGGAATACCGCCTTTCTGGGGCCTGTGGGCTGCGCTTGAATTTCCTGTGAGTCTGTGGTAAAATGTACGCGAAGCGTACATTGGGAGTTTCCCTCTCGCCCAAAGGGCTCGCCTTTCGCTTTGCGAAAGTATCGGAAAACTCCAAGCAGATTGATGGTAATATGTACGCGAAGCACACATTGGGAGTTTCCCTCTCGCCTGAAAGGCCCGCCTTTCGCTTTACGAACGTACAGGAAAACTCCCATTCCAAGCGGATTAAAACTCTTATTGCGGCAAGGAGGGAATCTATGCCGGACCAACGAATCACTGTGATCTGCGGGCATTATGGCTGTGGGAAGACCAATTTGGCCCTAAACCTGGCGCTGGAGGCGGCGGACGCCGGAGGACGGGTCACGCTGGCGGATCTGGATGTTGTAAACCCCTATTTTCGCTCCTATGAGTATCAAAAGCTTTTGGAGGACAAGGGAGTCCGTGTAATCGCCCCAGTTTTTGCGGGAACGACCCTGGATACCCCCACCCTCTCTCCGGCGCTTTTTTCCCTCTTTGAGGCAGAGGCGGGCCGGGTGTTTATAGACGCGGGAGGCGACGACGTGGGGGCCACTGCTTTGGGCGGGCTGCGGGCCCAGCTGGAACAAGCCGGCTACCAGATGATCTATGTGGTCAACCGCTACCGGATACTGACGCACACCGCTTTGGAAGCCGCCGCGCTCCTACGGGAGATTGAATCAGCCTGCCGCCTGCGTGCCACTGGAATTGTGAATAATTCTCACCTGGGCGTGGAAACCACCTGCCAGTCGCTACAGGAGGCTCTGCCCTTCGCCCAAGAAACCGCCGCTATCACGAATCTGCCTCTGCTCTACTCCACCGCTCCGGATTTTGTCTCCCCCCTCCCTCCGGGCTTTCGCCCCATAAAACGCTACGTCCGTTTCGCTTGGGAGCCTCCCCAGTCATCCCTCCCATAAGCCAGGCATTTATAAAGAGAATATATCAGAGGTGTTACTATGGAAAAGGAAGATTCTATCTACCGTTACCGTTATGAGGCCCATTGCCATACTTGTTGGTGCAGCGGCTGCGGCCGAAGCTCTCCCCAGGAGATGGCACAAGCCTATTATGACAAGGGCTATGCCGGGATGATCCTTACAGACCACTTTCTTTTGGGCAATTCCTGCGTGGACCGCACCCTGCCCTGGGAAGAGCAGATGAAGCGCTATCACGAGGCTTATCAGGCCGCCGCCCAGTGGGCCCAGGGGAAGGAGTTCGACGTGCTGTTCGGCATTGAACATTGCTATGGAAACGGCAAGGAAGTGCTTACCTATGGAATTGACCTGGACTTTCTGGTCTCCCATCCTGGCATTCACAGGCTGCCCCTGGGGGACTATGCCCAGCTGGTCCATGAAGCCGGCGGTTTTCTCTCCATGGCCCACCCGTACCGGGACAGGCCCTACATCAATATGGCGGTAGGACCGCAGCCGGAATATCTGGACGCGGTGGAAGTCTTCAATTTTTACAATTATCCACAGGAAAACCAGCGAGCGGTGGAGCTGGCCCGGGAGAACAAGCTGCTGGCCACCTCCGGGGGAGACGAGCACCGCTGTGACGGGGAGGCGGTAGGTATGGCCGGGGTGGCCCTGCGGCGGCGGGTCCACACCGGGGCGCAGCTGGTACAGGAGCTGCGGAGCGGGGACTACCGGGTCATTGCCAATGGCAAGCTGGCCCCCTGCGCCTATGAATAGTATAAAACAAAGAGGCTGGATCATCTCCAGCCTCTTTCTTATGCAAAAACCTTGCCCGTGTTCTTCACCTTCAGGAACGCCGTGAGGCACAGCCCCAGCATACATAGCCCTGCCAGGCAAAGATACAGAAACGGTATATTGCTGACGCTTACTATCCATCCCCCCAGGTTTTGCAGGAGGATTACCGAAAGATTGTTGACAGAGGCCACCACGCTCAATCCTGTGGTGGTAAGGGCTTCCGGCACCAGGCAGCGGATCATCTTGAGGCTCAGCATCATATACAGCGTGGACGCTACAGCCTTTACCATAACCATCGTCCCCACTACCATCCAAGGCTGGGCCGCCAAGCCATATATACAGTATTGCGCGATAGCCAGAATAAAGCACACCGCCATAAGAAGCTTTCCTGAAAGGCAGTCCATAAATTTGTGGGAGTACAGAATCAAGGGGATCTCCACCAGGGTGCTGAAAAACAGCACGGTCCCCACCGCGCCGGCTGGCACGCCCATGGCGTCCAGAAGCACCGGGCAATAGTTCATGTTAACGCCTGAGCAGCCGGAAAATAGGAAAGCCGCCCCCAAAAACACAAAAAACTGGGGATTGGCCGCCAGGGAGGACAGCTTCGGCTTCCCTCCGCCCCGTTCAGGAGCTTTTAGCCCCTTGGGCCGGGCGTCCACGCCCGCCAGCCCCAGAAGGCACAGCCCGCAGGCGCTGGCCACCAAAACAAACAGGGCCACCCCCGGCAGCAGCTGGATGGCCAGCCCCGCCCCCTGGGCGCCGGCAGCGTAGCCCAGGGTCCCCCACACCCGCAGCACTCCGTAGCGGTAGCTGCTCTCTCCAGCAATCCGTTCACAGACCGGGGTGATGCTATTCATAAAGGACATGATCATCCCGTTGAGAACAAACAGCGGCAGCAGCTCCCGGCACAGGGAGAACACCAGCCCCAGCCCCGCAATAGCTGTTAGAGACAGGGCCGTGACGGTCTTTGGCCTTTTGGCCCGGTCATTGAGGTAGCCCAAAAACGGCGCTGTGAAAAAGGAGAAAATCCCCGCCGCGGATAGAATCAGCGACATCTCCCGGTCCGGCATGCCAATGCCGGTAAGGTACACGGAAAGCACCGATCCGTAAGAGGCCATGGCCAAATAGTAGCCAACATAGAAGATCACATAACTAAAATAGCTGTTTTTATATTTAAAACGCATACGCCCTTCTCCTCCTATAAAACCCGGTATGAAAACTCTGCGGCTCTCAGCGGCAAATATCAGCGCTTTTCTCTAAAATACGGAGCATAGGACGAATCCCCGCGGGTTTACACCTGCAAAAATCCGAAGACCAGAATGCAGGCATACGCAGCCCGGGCGATATGGTGGGAAGGATGAAGGTTTCCGGCGGTTTTGCCGTTATACACAGCGGCCCCGCAAATCAGCCCGCAGGAGAACAGGGCCAGTAGCCAGTCCATCCGTCCGCCCAGAAAGCAGGCCATTATGGCTCCCAGCAGGCCCAAGGCCCCCAGGGACATGACAATATGGCTGGGCTTCGGCTCCTTCCGGACTGCGCTGCCAGCGGCCACCAGATGCAGGAGGGAAAAGATTCCGGCCCCGGCGCATACAACGCATCTAACTATGTTTTCCACTTTTTTTCCTCCTTCTCATGTTCTGTCTGATCCGGATGGGGTAAACGGGGCTCTGGGAATTGGCGATGACATGGTCTACCAGATGGAGCATGGCCAGCATGAAGACAATGGCGAAAAGCAGCAGCGGCATCAGGGCGATGAGCATGGGCAGGGTCATATCCACCAACGCGAAGAATTCCCCCATAAACAGGAAGGCAAACAAGAACGCCGAAAGCATGGCCCCAAACAGCAGGCCCCGCAAAGTGTTGAAGGGGGCGCTGACCTTGAAGAGCATAATAAATCCCGTCATGGCCGTCATAATCACCGCCATGGTAGAAGTCTCCTGGCTGGTAAGCCCCAAAGGCTCTGTCAGGGCGCAGAGCACCACAATGTTGGCCGTCATGGTCAAGGCCGCCGGAATGCACATTCGGATGACATTGCCGATAAACTTCCCCCGCAGCCGGTCGTTGTTGGGCTCCAGGGCCAAGATAAAGGAGGGCACGCCAATGGTCAGGGAGCTGATGAGGGTCTGCTGGATGGGCTCAAAGGGGTAGGTGTAATTGATAAAGATAAACAGCACGCCGATAAGCGCCGAGAAGATGGTCTTTACCAAAAATAGAGAACTGGAACGCTGCAAATTGTTGATAGAGCGCCGCCCCTCCTGGACCACAATAGGCATGGAGGCGAAGTTGCTGTCCAGAAGTACCAGATTGGAGACAGTTCGGGCCGCGTCGCTGCCGGAAGCCATGGCAATGGAGCAGTCCGCCTCCTTTAGGGCCAGCACATCGTTGACGCCGTCCCCGGTCATGGCAACCGTGTGGCCGTCTTCCCGGAGGGCTTTCACAAGGGCCAGCTTCTGCTGAGGGGTCACCCTGCCAAAAACAGAGTACTCCCGCACCGCTTGGCGGACGTCTTCCTCCGTGCGCAGGCGGGTGGCGTCTACATAGCGGTCCGCGTGGTCCAGGCCGGCCTTTTTGGCAATATTGGCTACCGTCACTGCGTTGTCGCCGGAGATGACTTTTAGGTCCACTCCCTGGTCGGCAAAGTACCGCAGCGTGCGGGGAGCCTCTTTGCGGATCTTGTCGCTGATCAGCACCAGGCCCATGCTCTGCAGGCCCCCAGGGAGCTCTTTCCCGTCAAAGGGGCTGGCGGACCGGGCCAGAAGCAGCACCCGCTGGCCGTTTTGGGAGCAGGCTTCCACCTGGCTCCGGATGGCTCCAAAGCCCTGCCCCAGAATAAACTCCCCCGCGCCCATTACATAGCAGCCAAAACCGGGGAAATAGGCCCCGCTCCACTTCCTGGCGGAGGAGAAGGGGACAATCTCCCCAGCCCGGTGAACAGTCTCCCCAGGCAGCCAGTCCTTGAGAGCCATAAAGGTGGGGTTGCTGTCCGAGAGATTATTCACCAGCGCGGTAAGGGCCTCCTTCATTTCCTCCTCCGTGAAGCCGGGAAAGGGCCGAAGCTCGTCCACCTGCATGGACCCTTCGGTAATGGTGCCGGTTTTATCCAGGCAAAGAGTGTCCACCCGGGCCAGGGTCTCTACACTGTACATGTCCTGGCACAGGGTCTTTCGGGCGGAAAGCTTTACCACGCTGACGGCAAAGGCCAGGCTGATGAGCAGCACAAGCCCTTCGGGAATCATGCCCACCATGGCGGCGGCGGTGCTGACCACCGAATTTTGAAAGGTGTCGCCCAGAACAAAGAACTGCTTCCAGAACAGCAGCCCGCCAATGGGTAAAATGGCAAAGCCGATCATTTTCACAATGAAGTCAATGGAATTCATAATTTCGGAATTGCGCTTTTTCACTGTCTTAGCGTCTCCGGCGATCTTGTTGGCATAATTCTCCGCCCCCACATGCTCCACCTGGGCGCAGCAGCCGCCGCTGACCACAAAGCTGCCGGACAGCAGCGGGTCGCCGGGAGCTTTCACCACCGGGTCCGACTCGCCGGTGAGAAGGGACTCGTTGACCTCGCACTCTCCGGCGGAGACGGTAGCGTCCGCGCAGATCTGGTTTCCAGCCTCCAAAATGAGGATATCGTCCAGTACCACGTCCTCCACCTGGATGCTGAAGCGCTGCCCGCCCCGGACCACATTGGCCTTGGGAGAGGAAATCAGCGAGAGCTTGTCAATGGTACGCTTGGCCCGGATGCCCTGAAAGGAGCCAATGACGATATTGGAAAGGATCACCCCCATAAACAGGGCGCTGCGAGGGGAGCCCACCAAAATCACGGCCAGGGCCAGAACAAAGTTTAAAAGGTTAAAAAAGGTAAAAACATTTTCCCGAATGATCTGCCCCTCTGTCTTGGATTTGATCCCAGAGTCCCCATTGTGCAGGCCCTGGGCCATGCGCATTTCCACCTGCTGGGGCAATAGGCCCTGGTTGGGGTCCGGATAAAAGCGGTTGTTAGGGGCAGTCTGGGCGGTTGGCCCGGGAGACGGGGACGGCGTATTCTTTATTAGCGGCATGGCGGCTCCTTTCCTTGGGACAGTTTGGAATGGAAATATTTGCTATTGATTATAGCAGAACTTCCGCCCAAGCGCAAGAAGGGAAAGCTTACGAAAAAATGTCGCCCCCCTTTTTTCTGGCGGAAAGGCCGCGGAGGCTTTGCCCCCGCGCCCCTACCGCCTTTGTAAAGGCGGACGAAGCTTTTGACGTTTGATTGGATGGGAAGCATGGATCATTCCGGTTAGGGCATTCCCGCCTTTAGCCTTCCTTGGCTTCCAGGTCTTTAACTAGGGGCGGCAGCTGGGAGATCATATTGTCCATATCCTCAAACATGGCGCTTTTGGTGGTGCCCAGGCGGCTGGCATTGTCGATATGCTTGATAACCTCCTGGTGCAGGTCCTTGATCTGCACAAAAAACTGGCAGATAATCTGCAGCTCTGTCTGCGAGCTCTCGATCACGCCCGAAATCTCATTCTGCACGGCAGAAGCGCCCTCGGCGGCGGCTGTAATATTCTGAAAGCTCTCATCCGTCTGGGCCACAATGCCCACGCCCCGGCCCAGGGTCTCCTGCGAGTCGCGGATGCTCCCGCTGAGCTCGCCCGCGCGGCTTTCCACATCATGGACCCCGGTGTTCACTTCTCCCGCCAGAATCTTGATTTCCTTGGCCAGCTCCTTCACCTGGGCGGCCACTGTGGCAAAGCCCCGGCCCTCTACGCCGGCCCGGGCGGCCTCAATAGAGGCGTTTAAAGCCAGGATATTGGTCTGGTCCGCAATAGAGACAATCTTCCCCATGGACTGCTGGATCCCGTTAATAGCGCCCTGCAGTTGGGAGAAGGTTTCCGCCATGGCGTCGTAGGTCTGCTGCACCTGCATGGAAATCTGCGCCAACTGAACAATCTGGGCCTGGGCCTGTTCCACCGTGCCGGCGATTTCTTCCCGCACCTGGCCGAACTGCCCCGCTGTCTGGTTGATGTCGGAAAAGGACTCTCCCAGGTCCGAAAGCTTTGTCTGAAAAAGATCGGCCTCCTTTACCACGCTGGAAAAGGAACTGCCCACCAGGCTCAGCTCTGAGAGAGAGTTCACTTCCTTTCGTACCAGCTCCTGCTGGTATTCCTTTAGGCTGCCCGCCACATGAAGCACCGGGTAAAGGCTCTTCTCCTCCTGGTTTTCTCCCGGCTTTTTCCTGCCTTTTTTCCAAAACCACATAGCCGGCCCCTCCTTTACTCAAAGACCACGCAGGTCATGGACTGATTGACAAAACGGTTGTTATAGTGTTCGCCGTATCCTACAAAACCGGCGTGGCTGCCCAGGGCCTCCATCTGCCGGAGATAGGGCTGCATATAGCCGCGCTCGGAAAAAAGCTTATAGCGGAACAGGCAGTTTACCGAGAAAATAGCCGACCGCCTTGGGAAGTCCCGGCAAATCTGGGCAATGGTCTCCTGGGCGATGGCCTCATAGTCCCCCAGCTCCAGGAGAATCAGCACGTCGGAATCGTTCACCTGCCGGAAACAAGCCAAGGCGCTGCCCTGAACCTCCTTGATGGAAATGATACAGGTATCGTCGCCGTTGAGCTTGCCAAAGGGGTTTTGGAAGGTGCGGGTTGTGATCTCCTCGTCCGTTACATGGAGAATGCTTTTATATACGTCCTTGGCCGGCCTTCCGTTTAAGGAGCCCAAAATGTACTGGGAACGGTCGGTGTTAGAGGCGATGAAGCGGTAATCCCCCATCTGATGGTAAATGTTTTCCTTATAGGTCTTTACCCGCCCGCCGTGGTTGCGGACCAGCGCATAGGCCACCGCGTCCTTGCACACCCGCCCGTTGGCGGAAACCCGGCCCTGGTCGCCGGTGCCGCCTACCAGGGAGATCCCCCGCTTGTGCAGGGCTGTATAAATGGTAGTCAAAACGCAGGCGTCGTTACCGGAGCACAGGTCGATACACACGGTATCCTCTCCGCTGCCGCCGATTTTCTTCATATCCTCTTCCAGGCGCTTTATGTACTTGACGGGCATTGCGGACACGTTTTCCAAAAGATTGGCGGCGGCTGTGACGCCATCGTAAAAGGCCACGACGCCTACCCCGTGCTCCACCACGCTGCTTTGGTAGCACATACCGACGCACCCGATGCTGGGCACGCCGGGAAAGCTCTTTTCCAAAGCCTCCACATGTTCCTCAAATTGGCTGTCGTTGGTAAATAACATAATAAACTGCGGGGAACGAAGCCCCCGGAGAGCTTCCGCAAGATTCCCGCTCTGGCTCATACCAAAAAACTGCTTCACGATACCAGTATCCTCCCATGCTGTTTGCATTTTACATTTTGAGTAAATTATACGGGAAAAATCCCAAAGTGTCAACTGCAAATCCTAACAGGAACAGCGCGAAAGCCGGCGCAGCTTTACGCTATGCCGGCCTTGCTTTCATACTCTCTCATGTTGCCGCCCCATTGGCGGGGCGTTTTATGGCAGCGCCTTTCCCCCTACAGCTTTCTTATGGGAAAGTACAGGTAATTCTCTCCGGTCTTGGGGCAGGTAAAGTCATGCACAGCGCCGGCTAAGGTTAGCCCTTCCCCTTCCATGTATTTCAGCATCTGGGAAAAGGTATCCGGGCCCGCCGCTTTTACCGCCAAATATTCATAGCCGGGTATGGTCCATTTCATCCAGCCCTCCGGGGGCTCCGCGTCCTCCCGGCACTCTACCCCCGCCAGGTACAGTCCCTGGGTAAACCCATCCTCCCAGGGGGCGAAGCTCCGGGAAAAATCGCTCATGGCGCCCCAGACGCCCGCCAGACCGCCGGATTCATCTGTTTTTGCCAGCTGGCTCACCTGGTCAAAGTGGGAATTGGCCTCCTCCCACAGCCTCTGTATGAACCCTTCGCCGCTGCCGGTGTCCCCCTCCTTCCCTATTACGGAGAAGGCGGGCTTTTCTATTCTCTCAATTTTCACCAGCGTCTCTTCTTTCCGTTAGCGGCAGCCAGATATAGCACTGGTAATCCGGGCCGGCCTCCGCCTCGGGATACACCTCGATATTAATGGGAAATGCCAGCTCGTACTGTTGGTTTCCCGGCAGCCATTCCTGGAAAATCTGCGTGTTCAGCGTCTGTAGGGAGCCGGGCAGAGGCCCCTGCGCCCGGAACTTCGCCCAAGCGGCCCCGGGAATCTCCCGCACCGTCATTCCCGCGGGAACCGGACGGCCGTCATAGTGGCCGGCAACCATATAGGTAAACGCCCCCGGGTTTTCCTCCTCCTCTATACACACGCCAAACAGGCCCACGCAGCATTCCGCAATAGCCCGTTCCATGTCGGTCTCCGGTTTTTTCCCCTGGCATAAGGTTGCCAAGTGCTTTTCCGTCATTTCGTCCCAAAACTTTGGGCACAGCTCGTAGCCCCTGTCCATGGGGATCTGCCGCTCCATGCCGATCACTTTAAAGCTGTCCATTTTCTCTACAATGTAGTCCACGTCTCTTCCTCCCTGAATGGTTATTTTGATCTTGAGGGGCAAAAAAGGCTTTACCGCCATGCGCTCTCTCTTAATCTGTGACGGGGTAAAGCCGTGAAACCGGGTAAACGCCTTTGTAAAGCTTTCCGGGGTCTGGTAGCAGTACTTGTAGGCAATATCAATAATCTTATCCTCCCCCGCCAGCAAAACGAGCTGCGTCGTGTACGCTTTCGTGCTCGCCACCGCG
>CANONE010000013.1 GCA_947567585.1 uncultured Clostridia bacterium
CGTACACCCCCAGCACGTACCGGTGGAAGAACTCCCCCTGGCGCTCCGGGGGCAGCACGGCGTTGCCGGCCTCGGTGATGTTCCGGTTGCAGTCCCACTTAATATAGTCAATTTTGTTTTGGGAGATCACATCGTACATCTGCTGGAAGATATTGTCCCGGACCTCCTGGCGGGTCATGTCCAGCACGCACTGGTTGCGGCTTAGAGACATGTCCCGGCCGGGGGCCTGAATGATCCAATCGGGATGGGCCCGGTAGAGGTCGCTGTCCGGGTTCACCATCTCCGGCTCGTACCAGATGCCAAACTTAAGGCCAGCGGCGTTTACCCGGTCAATCAGGTGAGAAAGGCCGCCCCGAAGCTTGCTTTCGTTAACCTGCCAGTCCCCCAGCCCCTGATGGTCGTTGTTCCGGGCGCCGAACCACCCGTCGTCCATCACCAGCATTTCCACGCCCAGCTTGGCGGCTTCCTGAGCGAATTCCACCAAGAGCTGGTCGTCGAAATCAAAGGCGGCGGCCTCCCAGTCGTTGATGAGAATGGGGCGCTTCTTTTTAGTCCACTCGCTGCGGGAAAGGTGGTTGAGATAGAGCTTGTGGAAGTCCCGGCTCATGCCGCCCATGCCGTTTTCCGAGAAGACCATCACCGCTTCCGGCGTCTGGAAGCTCTCTCCGGGCTCCAGGCGCCAGCGGAAGGCGTTGGGGTTCAAGCCCGCCAGCAAACGGGGGCAGCCTACGGTGTCCACCTCGATTTCCATAGAAAAATTACCGCTGTAAACCAGATTCACACCAATAACCTGCCCGTATTCCTCGCCGCTATCCTTACGGGCCAAAGCCACAAAGGGGTTGTGGTTGGGGCCGGTCATGCCCCGCTTGGACTGAATGGCCTGTATGCCGTGCTGCAGAGGGTGCCGCACCACCGTATTTTCCTTGGCCCAGCGGCCGTACATGTGGACCATGTCATAGTCCATAGTAGGCAGCTCCAGACACAGGCTATAGGCCCGTTCCAGCTCCAGGGGGGCGCTTCCCGCGTTTTCAAACCGGACGCTGCGGGCCATGGCCCCGTACTCTTCAAAGACTGTGTAGGAAAGAAAAGCCCGAAGCCCGGTAACGGCGTCCGCCAGCTCCACTTCCAGAGTTTCGGCCTGGCCCGCCTGGGCAAAGGTGGCGGGAAGCCCCGGAAGGGCGGGCTTGCCGGGGGTGACGGCGTGGCCGGCATAGCGCAGGTCGGTGACGGTGTCCCCCGCCGCGTTCCGGGCCTCGGCGGCGGAGATGCGGAAATCGCCGTTGGAGACGCCGGGGAATTCCTGGGGGATCACGTCCAAGGAGAAACGCCGGTCGGTAACTTTGGGATTCCGTGGGGACAGGGAATCATACCACCCCCGGTACATCAAATGCTGTAGGTCCGTATCCGGTATCCGGGGCCCGTAGTAAAGATGAACCAGATACCCCTCTTCATATACCATAAAGGCATAGGTAGAGGTTTTTGTGTCCAGCTTAAAGAGCCGCTTGTTTTGATCAAAGGTAATAGGCATGAGAGAATTCCTTTCCATTGAATAAATTTATGATGTTATAAGATAGCTACCCCAATAATATTTCCCGGGCAAAATCCATGTCCCCCGTTAAGGCGGAAAGCACCAGCTTATATAGGCGGTCCGGGTCCTGATAAAAGCCCTCCTCCACCCGTTGGGCCTGGGCCCGGTCCGGCACATAGAGGGAGAGGGACAAAAGATCCACCCCTTCCCCGCCCTGTACATGGCAGTCAACCCGGCAGCCGTTCTCCAGGTCGGAAATCTCCACCCGGTGCTCCCTGCGGGACCGGGCCCGGGCCAAAAGGGACACTGCCGCCTCCAGAGCTTTATCCCGGACAGCCAGCGGCAGCTCCACGTCCAGCCGGCCGGCAATCTCACGGCCCGTAGCGGTGACGGTATATCCTTCCTCCGCCAGGGCCACATGCCCCAGGTCCGCCAAAGCCGCCAGGGCGTCCTCCGCTTCGAAGTAATTGGCCAAGCCCCGGCCCTGCAGAATGTCCGTCAGGTCCTCTTTCGAAAGAGGGGCGTCTACGCTGGATAAAATGTAGCAGATTAAAATGCGAATGTCGTTCCGGGTCCAGAGGCCGCCGGGGTCCACGCCGCCGGTAAAAGCGTCCTTACGCATCCCTTTCCTCCTTTTACTGGCCGTCTCCGGCAGGCTCCGGAGTGGAAGCGGGCTGCGCGCCGCCTTCCGGCAGGCCGTCCAGACGGATCATGGTGTCCGCCCCGGTGACGGAGGGCAGCTGGCCGTTCCACTGCTGGATTTTATAGTATTCAATCAGCGGCTGGGTAATGGAGGCGGCGATTTTCTCATTGGCCACCGCCTCCTTTTCTCCCGCGTAAGCGGCGGCCTCGGCCTCTATGCGCGCCACCTCCGCGGCGGCTTCCGCGTCGATAACCCGGCGGGACGCCTCGGCCTCCTTCTCCATGGTCAGCTGGTCCTGTTCAATCTTAGCCCGCAGCTTTTCCTGCTCGGCCACCTGCTTGGCCTCAATGGCCTGGACATACACATCCGAAAAATCAAAATCAATGATGTTGATGTCGGACACATAGATGCCGCTGTCGGCCAGCTTTTCGTTGAGCTCATCCAGCAGGGCGGTGGAAATCATGTTCCGGTTGGTGATGCTCTGCTCGGCGGTATACTGGGCCATAATGGATTTCATCACCTCATTCACCGCCGGGGTCATCAGCACGCTTTCGTAATTGGTGCCCACATTCTTAACAATCGAATAGGACTTATTGGTATCCACCCGGTAGTTGACGGCCAGGTTCACGTTGACCGTCTGCAAATCGGAGCTGAACGCCTCGGTGGAAACCTCCAGCTTTACAATGCGGTTGTCCATTTTGGTAACCCTCTGCCAGGGGAGCTTCATATGGAAGCCCTCTTGCAGCACGTTCTCACTGACCTTTCCAAAAGTGGAAACCACCCCGGTGTGGCCGGCGCTGACCACCGTAAAACAGGAAAGCCCCAAAAGCGCCAAAGCCACAACGATCAAAATGACGGGAACAAATTTGGGGATTCCTCCCGGGGACTTCACCACAGTATTTCCCTCGGCGTCGGTATAGCGGACCGGTTTGCGAAAAAAAGACATAGACTGGCTCCTCTCTGCGCCGGGGCGCAACCGCAGCGCAACTAAATTGATAGACCTCTTTCTTGACCGGCAGGTACAGGCCGGCAAAGCGCCGCCTATGGGCTGGCATGCGCTTGCCCTTGGGTCAGCATGCGCTGCCCTTGAGTCAGCATGCGCTGCCCTTGAGTCAGCATGCGCTGACTCGGCCCGTTTTCGCGTCCAGGGTGACTACCGCGCCGCCCTTGAGAATACGGGTGGCATGCTCCGCGCCGGTGATGACAGGCTTATCCATAGCAAGGCCCACTATGGCCCCGTGGGAGTTCTGTCCGCCGGCCTCCGTGATGATGCCGGAGCAGCGGCGCAGGTACTCTACCATGGAATTGTCTGTTTCGGGGATCACCAAAATGTCGCCGTCCCGGAAGCGCTCCTTGATATCGGAAGAAGTTTTACACACGCAGAGCCGGGCGGACACCGACTTCTCCGTAACCCCCGTGCCGGTAATCAGCACATGCCCCACCACATGGACCTTCATCATATTGGTAGTGCCCGATACGCCCAAAGGCATACCGGCGGTGATCACCACAATGTCCCCGCTCTGCACCACGCCCGCCTGTTGGGCCGCGTCCACGGCATGGTCAAAAAGGGCGTCGGTGTCGTTTTCCTCGGCGATCAGCAGGGGCGTCACGCCCCAGGAAAGATTCAGCTGGCGGCAGACGCTCTCTTCAGTGGTGCAGCCCACAATGGGATACAGGGGGCGGAACTTGGAGAGCTGCCGGGCTGTGCCGCCGGATTTCGTCACCGTGATAATAGCCCTTGCCCCCAGGTCGTGGGCGGTGGTGCAGGTGGCATGGGAGATGGCGTTGGTGACGTCGAAGGCCACGTCGCTGTTGTCCCGGGAATTAAAGCGGTGGATGTAGTCAATGCTGTCCTCCGCCTTTTGGGCAATGCTCACCATGGTTTCCAGGGACTCCACCGGATAGAGTCCGGCGGCCGTCTCTCCGGAAAGCATAATACAGCTGGTGCCGTCATAAATGGCGTTGGCCACGTCGGTAGCCTCCGCCCGGGTGGGCCGGGGGTTTTTCATCATAGAGTCCAGCATTTGCGTGGCGGTGACCACCTGCTTGCCGGCCAGATAAGATTTCTGGATCAGCTGCTTTTGCAGCACCGGTACATCCTGGAAGGGGATCTCCACCCCCATGTCTCCCCGGGCTACCATAATGCCGTCCGCTACCCGGAGGATCTCGTCAATATGATCCACGCCCTCCATATTTTCGATTTTGGCGATAATATTAATGGTATGGCAATTATACTCCTTCAAAATTTCCCGAATCTCCAAAATATCGGCGGCGGAGCGGGTAAAGGAGGCGGCGATAAAGTCAAATCCATTTTCAATGCCAAAAATAATGTCGGCCCGGTCCCTGTCGCTGATAAAGGGCATAGAAAGCTTGGTGCCGGGCACATTGATCCCCTTATGGTTGGAAACCCTGCCGCCATTGACCACTGTGCAGAGGATGTCTGTCTCGGTAATGTGCTCTACGCGCATTTCTACCAAGCCGTCGTCAATAAGCACCCTGGCCTCCGGCTTTAGGTCTCCAGGAAGGCCCTGGTAGCTGATGGAAACACAGCCGCCGTCCCCGGGGACGTCCCTGGTGGTAAGGGTAAAGGCGTCGCCGGCGTGGAGCTCAATGGGCCCCGCCTGGAAATTCCCCACGCGAATTTCAGGTCCCTTGGTGTCCAAAATAGTGGCGATAGGCAGCCCCAGCTCCTCCCGCAGGCGCAAAACGGTATCCAGCTTATGCCGGGCGTCGGCGTGGTCCAAATGGGAAAAGTTAAAACGGGCCGCGTTCATACCGCCCAGCATCAGGCGGCGCAGAATACTCTCGTCTTCGGTGGCAGGGCCTAAGGTGCAGATGATCTTGGTTTTTCTCTTCATGGATGGCAGCTCCCTTCACTTTCGGGCAGAACCCGGGGTAGTGGAATTCTGGTTGGAGTTTTCCGGACCTTTCGCTAAGCGAAAGGCGGCCGCTTCGCGGGGGTGGTAAACTCCGGATGTACCTTTGCGTACATTATACCATAAGAAGGAGCGTCCTGCAATGGGCAGGAGCGGAGCTTCAGGGAAAACGTTTTTTTGAACCCGTACCAGCAGCAGGCGTTTGCGCCCATCTTTTGGGAAGATTCAGCCGCTACTGCGTTACGGAAACTTGGCAGTCGCGGGATCCCCCGCCGCTTCAAATTTCCCCCTTGACACTGTGCCCGAGTATATGCTATAATAGCACCGCTGTCCAACCAAAGACAGCAGGTATGGCATTTTTGCTGTTTAAACGGTATTCCGGCCTGCCGAGGAAAGATAAGCGCGTGGAGAAGGGGGGATCCCCCTTGCCTTATGCTTGTATTCCAGCGCCTTTCCCGGCCTTTCTTTCGGGAGAGGCGCTTTTGATTTGGACAAACCCCAATTGACGGAGGTGAAAGAATTGCCCAGCGAGAAGATTTTGGAGCAGAAAAAGCAGCAGGTGGCTGAGCTCTGCGAGGCTTTTAAGGCGGCGAATGTTGGCGTGCTGGTGGACTATTCCGGTATTTCCGTGGAGAAGGACACCAAGCTGCGTAAGCAGCTGCGGGAAGCCGGCTGCGAGTACAAGGTGGTTAAGAACACCTTGCTGTCCCGTGCTTTTAAAGACGCCGGGATCGACGGCTTGGACCAGCATCTCAACGGCTCCACAGCCATTGCTTACAGCGACAAAGGCTATGCCGACGGCCCGAAGATCATCGCCGACTATGTGAAGGCCAACCCCAACGGCGCCTTTAAGGTTAAGGCCGGCTTTATTGACGGCGGCGCGGTAGACGCGGCCAGCATCGACGCTCTGGCTAAGCTGCCTCCCAAGGAGGTTCTGGTGGCTCAGGTCCTCGGCGGCCTCAACGGCCCCATTCAGGGCTTTGCCAATGTGTGCAGCGGCGTGATGCGCGGCCTGGTAATCGCCCTGAACGCCATTGCGGAGAAGCAGTCCGCGTAAAATTGCTTCGGCAGTTTTTCCGAAAGCCGCGAAAATTTTGTGTTCTCTACTAAAATTATTCTGAGTATTTGGAGGAAACAGTCATGTCTGAGAAGGTAACCAATCTGATTGAAGAAGTAAAGGCCCTTACGGTTCTGGAGCTCTCCGAGCTGGTAAAGGCTCTGGAGGAAGAGTTCGGCGTATCCGCCGCCGCTCCCGCCGCTGTCGCCATTGCCGCTCCTGCCGGCGGCGACGCTCCCGCCGCTGAAGAGAAGACCGAGTTCGACGTAGTGCTGAAGTCTGCCGGCGCCAACAAGATCAACGTGATCAAGGTTGTGAAGGAAGCCACCGGCCTGGGCCTGAAGGAAGCCAAGGCCCTGGTTGACGAGGCTCCCAAGCCGGTTAAGGAAGGCATCTCCAAGGACGACGCCGAAGCTCTGAAGACCAAGCTCACCGAGGCTGGCGCTGAGGTCGAGGTAAAGTAAGAAAAGCAAGCTAAAAGAAAGGGACAGGCAGGGCGGTGGCCGGCCGGTCCCTTTTTTGTCTCTTTTGGGTGTGCAATTGTGAACAAATTGTTAATTTTCTTAAATTCACTTGCATTCTGTCCATGGGCATGCTAAAATGTAACCAATTTGTAACACTTGTGATTAAAATGTAATTTCCAAGTAACATAATCCACCGTCTTAGACGGCCAGGGAGGGGAGCTGTATGAGCCGCAAGCCGTTAAAAAGGTTTCTGGCCTTTTTCGGGGTTTTGATTGTCACTGTAGCTGTTGTAGCGGTGCTCAGCTGTGTCGACCGGGCGGACGGCGCGGAGGAATACATGAGACAGCTTCACAGCCAAAGCCAGAGCGCGCCGATTCTTTCAGCCCCGGTAGTGGGAGAACAGGGGATACCCGTTCTTATCAGTTTAGTTGGTTTCTTAAGCCTTTTGATAATCGCGGCAATCTGGGGGCTTTGGTTTTTACGGGCCAGACGGCGGGCGCAGGAAAATAGAGCCCGGCAGAGCCGCCGCCCTAAAAGAGAACCGGCCCTGCACAGGCCCGTCTCTACCAATCATCGCGTATAAGGGTTTTCGTCCTTTCATATTTTACCTCGAATTGAGCCGGTTTGCCGCCGGCTCAATTTTTTGCCTTGCGGCGGGAAATCCCCCTATTCAACTCGTACAGACACCATTGAAGGCGGCGCCCTATGGCTCCCCTCTTGACAAACCCCGACTTTTTTCGTATAGTATGTACATTGCGTTTGCATCTGTAAAAGGCCGCGCTTTCAGGAGGTCCGCGGCTATAAAAGCGGCCCGGTTTTACGCTGTTCCGGCCTGTCCCTGTTAAGTTGGGGAGGACCTTAAATCCTTTGCTGGGAGCAGTGCGTTCCAGTCCGGGCTGGGTTATGTTGTGAATAACGAAAGACACGCAACTAATTTTCCCAGCGTGACGCTGGACCCAAGCCGCGCACGCTCCCTGCGGTCGCTGGTTTTATGGGAACCGGCGGTGTGAGGACGCGTTTTTGGGGATGCTCCCGGCCCTTTTTGTGGCAGATTTCGGGCTTGGTCGAGGTGGCTGGAAGCCTTTGGAAACTCACCGGCAGTGCCCCTAAAGCTAACAGCGAGTTTCCGAGAGCAGCCAAAAAGCGCGCCCGCTCACTGCCAGTGCCCACAAAGCTAGCGGCAAAGCCCCGGGAGCAGCTAAAAGAGCGCGTCCACTCACTACCGCCCCCCAAGGCCAGCGACTGTAAAGGAGCGCCTGCGAGGAGGGTCCAGCGTCACGCTGGGGCAGCAAAGGAGATGCACTGTATATCATGAACGAGACGATTATTTCGCTGAAAGACGTCGCCGTGTCCTACGATGGCGAGTCGGTGCTGTCCGGGTTTAACCTGGACATCCACGACGGGGAGTTTGTCACCCTGCTGGGGCCCTCGGGCTGTGGAAAGACTACTGTGCTCAGAACCATCGGCGGTTTTATCAAGCCGGACGCAGGGGACGTCCTTTTTTATGGCGAAACCATCACGGCCCTGCCTCCTCACAGACGGGAGGTCAACACCATCTTCCAAAAGTACGCCCTGTTCCCCCATCTGAACGTGTACGACAACATTGCCTTTGGCATGCGGCTAAAGGGCAAGAGCGAGCGGGAGGTAAAAGAAACCGTCCATAAGATGCTGAGCATGGTGAACCTGACCGGCTATGCCCACCGGGGTGTGGGCCAGCTTTCCGGCGGACAGCAGCAGCGGGTGGCCATGGCCAGGGCTTTGGCCAACGAGCCCAAGGTCCTGCTGCTGGACGAACCCCTTTCCGCCCTGGACCTAAAGCTTAGGAAGGACATGCAGGTAGAGCTTAAAAAGCTTCAGCAGCAGACGGGGATCACTTTTGTGTTCGTTACCCACGACCAGGAGGAGGCTCTGTCCATGTCGGACCGGGTGGTGGTCATGGACGGCGGCGTGATCCAGCAGATTGGCAGCCCTACGGATATTTACAACGAACCCCAAAACGCTTTTGTGGCGGACTTTATCGGAGAATCCAACATCCTGGACGGCCTGATGCTGGAGGACTATGCCGTGAAGTTTGCAGGCCATAGGTTCCAGTGTTTGGATAAGGGCTTTGGCAGCAACACCCCTGTGGACGTGGTGATCCGCCCGGAGGACATCGACGTGGTAGAGGCGGACTCCACCCACATTACCGGGGAGGTAACAGGCGTCACCTTTAAGGGCGTACACTATGAGATCATTGTGGACGTGGCGGGCTTTAAATGGATGATCCAGTCTACCGACTACCGGGGCGTTGGGGAGCGCATCGGCCTCTCCCTGACCCCGGACGACATCCACGTTATGTCGAAGTCCGCCTATTCCGGCATGTTCGGCGATTACAGCACCTTCTCCGACGAGATGGAGGAGGACATGGCCGCCACAGAAGAAGCCATTGAAGGCGGGGAGGGCGAAGAAGATGAAGACAAACTCTAAGCTGCTTTCCGCCCCCTACACGATATGGATGACGGTCTTTATTATTCTCCCCATGCTTCTGGTGGCTTGGTTCGCCTTCACGGACAAATCCGGAGCGTTTACCCTTGAGAATATTTTAAGCGTGGGACAGTATTCCAATGTGTTCCTGCGGTCCATCTGGCTGGGGGCGGTGGCCACGGTGGTTTCCCTGATATTGGGCTACCCGCTGGCGTATATCATTGCCAAGCTTCCGGCCAAGCGCCAGAGCGTTATGGTCATGCTGGTGATGCTGCCCATGTGGATGAACTTCCTCTTGCGGACCTATGCCTGGATGACTCTTTTAGAGGACAACGGGCTTATCAACGCGGCGCTTTCCGCCATGGGCCTGCCAAAAATTCATATGATCAACACCGCCGGGGCCGTGGTGCTGGGGATGGTCTATAACTATATCCCCTACATGATTTTGCCGCTGTACTCCGTGCTCACAAAAATTGACCAAAGCGTGATTGAAGCCGCCCAGGACTTGGGGGCCAACGGCAGAAAGGTCTTTCTCAAAGTGGTGGTACCCATGAGCATGCCCGGGGTAATCTCCGGGGTGACCATGGTCTTCGTGCCCGCGGTAAGCACCTTCATTATTTCCAAAATGCTGGGAGGCGGCGGAAATCTTCTTATTGGGGACCTGATCGACATGCAGTTTTTAGGCAGCGCCTATAACCCCAATCTGGGCTCCGCCATTTCCCTGGTGCTGATGGTGATTATCCTCATCTGCATGGGCATTATGAACCAGTTCGACGAAGACGGCGGCAGCCAGGAAGGGGGGCTGATGCTGTGAAAAAGGCGGCGGCAAGGTTTTATACCTTCTTGATGTTCCTGTTTCTATACGCGCCTATTCTGGTGCTCATCGTCTTTTCCTTTAACGACACGGAGACCGCCAGCCGCACGGTTTGGAGCGGCTTCTCCCTGAAATGGTATGAAAAGCTCTTTGAAGACCGGCTGATCTTAGAGGCTCTGCGAAACACTTTGATCATCGCCGTGGTAGCGGCGGCGGCGTCCACGGTGCTGGGCACCATGGCGGCCATTGGCATCAACTCCATGAAGCACCTGCCCAAGCGCGTTATGATGAACATCACCAATTTTCCCATGGTGAACCCGGAAATCGTCACCGGCGTTTCCATGATGCTGCTGTTTGTATTTGCCGTGGGGATTTTTGGCGGCCGGAGCCTGGGGATGGCCTCCATTATCGCGGCGCATATCACCTTCTGCCTGCCCTATGTGATTTTGCAGGTGCTGCCAAAGCTTAGGCAGATGGACGAAAGCCTTTTTGAGGCGGCCCAGGACTTGGGCTGCCCGCCGGTAAAGGCATTCTTCAAAGTGGTTCTGCCGGAGATTATGCCGGGCATTGTCACGGGGATGATCATGGCTTTCACCCTGTCTATTGACGATTTTGTCATCAGCTACTTTACCAGCGGCACCACCCAGACCTTGCCTATCTATATCTACTCCATGACCCGCAAACGGGTGAGCCCGGAGATCAACGCCCTGTCCACTGTGCTGTTCGCGGCGGTGATGGCCCTTTTGATTGTGGTCAACGTCCGTACCGCCAAGACTAGGACCAACGAGAAGGCATAGGAGGGGTGAAGGTGAAAAAAATATCTTTTATTTTGCTTTGGGCGCTGCTGCTGGGTCTGGCCTCCCCCGCGGCCTATGCCGGGGGCACGGAATTGGACCAAAGCGTCACCCTGAATGTGTATAACTGGGGGGAGTACATTGCCAACGGCACCGATGGCTCTATGGACGTAAACGCGGAGTTTACCCGCCGCACCGGCATCAAGGTAAACTACACCACCTTTGACAGCAACGAGTCCCTTTACTCCAAACTGGCGGGGGGCGGGGCCGATTACGATGTGATTTTCCCCTCAGAATACATGGTGTCCAAACTGATTGACGAGGGGCGCTTAGCAGAGCTGGACTATGACAATATCCCCAATTTTCAGTACGTGGACCCCCAGTTCCGGGACCCGGACTACGACCCGGGAAACCGCTACTCTGTGCCCTACACCTGGGGCGTGGTGGGCATTTTCTATAACACGGACTACATTGAGGAGGTTACCAGCTGGCAGAGCCTTTGGGACGACCAGTACGCCGGGAAGATTTTGATGTTCGACAATCCCCGGGACAGCTTCGCCATCGCTCAGTTCATGCTGGGACAGAATGTGAATACCACGGACGAGAAGGATTGGCAGGAGGCCGCCGCGCTGCTGAAGGCCCAGAAGCCCTTGCTGCAAGGGTACTATATGGACCAGATCTTCGATAAAATGCTGAGCGGCGAGGCGTGGATTGCCCCCTATTACGCCGGGGACGCGGCCATTCTGGTGGATAATTCCGATAATATCTCCTTCGCCGTGCCGGAGGAGGGGACCAACTTTTTTGTGGACTTGGCCTGCATCCCCGCCACGGCCAGCCACAAGCGGGAGGCAGAGGAATACATTAATTTTCTCTGCGATCCAGAGATTGCCGGGGCAAACATGGATTATGTAGGCTATTCCACGCCGGAGTCCGCCGCCAAGGAATATCTGGACCCGGAGGTGGCCAACAGCCCTATGCACTATCCCCGGGAGGAGACGCTTCGCACCGCCCAGGCTTTTGTGAACCTGCCGGAAGATACGGCAAAGCTGGTAGACCAGCTTTGGGCCGAGGTAAAAATGGGCGGTCCTGGAGAATCGGCTGTGCTCATTGCCATTATTTTAGGATTTTTAGCTGTGTATGTGGCTATCATAATCTATAAACGCCGCAAACGCAAACGCGAACTGGCATAAACTTACGCGGTTCAGGGCGACCTGGACCGCTATGCTTTTCTTAAGGACCCGCCGCCTTTTGAAAAAGGCGGGCGCCAATTGCGGGCCGCTCTCTAAGGGCGCCTGCCGGCTGAAAGCCGCGGCCCCGGGCAGCCTGGAACCAGCGGAATGAAAATTGGAGACATGACAAATTCTGAGCGCAAGTTTTGTGGATTCCTCATATAATTTCGAGAAAATAATATTTGTTTTTGACAAAATGCTTCTAATGTGGTAAGATGATAAATAAGGCGGTGTTCTGCATGGGAATGACAACGGTGATCACATCTGGAAAGGGCGGCGTGGGCAAATCCACAGTGGCTGTCGGTCTGGGGAGGGCTCTGGCCCAGCGGGGCAGGAGAGTGCTCCTAGTAGACTGTGACGCCGGGCTTCGAAGCTTGGACAGAATGACCGGGACAGAGGAAGAGCTGGTTTTCGACATCTCGGACGTGGTATATGGGCGCTGCGCCCCGGTGCAGGCTATCTACCCGTGTCCGGGCAGCGAGGGGCTCTTTCTGCTTCCGGCTCCAGCTTCTGGGGACAATATGATCCGCCCCGCCGTTATGCGCCGCTTGGCCCCTTTGCTGAGAAGGTATTACGACCACGTTCTTTTCGATTCCCCCGCTGGCGTAGGCGCGGGTTTTCGCTCCGCCGCCTGCGCCGCCCAGCGGGCGCTGATTGTCTGTAGTCCGGACCCGGTATGCGTGCGCAGCGCGGGAAGCGTGCGCCTGCTTTTGGAGCGGCTGGGGGTTTCGGACATGACGCTGGTAATCAACCGCTTTAACGACCCCCTATTCACCCGCACCGGCGTATATAGCGACCTGGACGGGGTAATCGACGCCTCGGGGATCCAGCTCTTTGGCGTGGCTCCAGAGGATCAGGCTCTGGCGGCGGCTTTTTGCACAGGCCGGCCAGCCCCGGCGGATTCTCCGGCCATGATGGCCCTGAGCCGTATGGCGGCCAGGCTGGAAGGGGAAGCCGTGCCCATGCCGGAGAGGCTTTGAAAGATAGATTGTGAAGGCTTTACTATACATTTATTCTCATTTTATACTAAACCGGGAGGAGTCCAAAATGAATATTGCTTTGACCGCTCATGATGCAAAAAAAGAGCTGATGGTGCAGTTTTGCATAGCATACTGCGGCATTCTCAGCCGCCATGCCCTCTGCGGCACTGGGACCACCGGGAAGATGGTTTCCGAGGCCACTGGGCTCAAGCTTCAAAGATTTCTCAGCGGCTCTCAGGGCGGAGACCAGCAGATTGCGGCCCGCATTTCCTGTAACGAGGTAGACCTGCTGCTCTTTTTCCGGGACCCTCTGAATCCCCAGAGCAACGATCCCAGCGCTTTGAACCTTCTGCGCCTATGCGACGCCCACAACATTCCTGTGGCCACCAATATCGCCACCGCGGAAGCTCTGATCCACAGTCTGGAGCGAGGCGACCTGGACTGGCGGGACCTTCTGAAACGGGACTCGCCGGCGGTCATGTGATGAAATTACCGCTGCGAAGAGATATAATAGCAGATCCTGTTTTCTCAAAGTATAATTTTCATAATTGTTACAAGGGGGAATTCTGCTTCCCGAAACCAAGCATCCTGCCAGAAGAGGGATTGGAGCGCCGTCTCTACACTCTCCGGCAGGAAAATTTTATTTACATCCCCCCAAAAAGGTGTTATAATACCCTAAAGAAGCGTAAGCTTAACGGCGGTCCAGCCGGAAAAGCTGGAGAGCGCCGCGCGGAACCGGCATAAAGAGCTTCTCTGTCCCGGCGAGACGCGTCTCACGGTATTAAGAACCTGTACCAATAGGAGTTAGCACCCATCTTTTCGGCAAATCTTTGCCGTTGGCTGCGTTGCAAAACCTTGAAAATCGCAAGATTTCCTTCGGCTTTGCGCCTTGCCACCGGCAAAATTTGCTGGAAAATCTGGGCACAAATCCTATCGGTACAGGTTCTAAGAAAGGCAGGTAAAATATGGAACTGATAACAAGAGCCCCTAAAGGCACTGCGGATCTGGTACCGGGAGCCACGGAAAAGTGGAAGCTGGTAGAGGACGTGTTGACCTCGGAAGCGGAGCTAAACGGCTTTGCCGAGGTGCGCACACCGGTCTTTGAGCACACAGAGCTTTTCCAGCGGGGCATGGGCGATGTAACCGACGTGGTGGAAAAGCAGATGTACACGTTTTTGGATAAGGCGGGACGGTCGGTAACACTGCGGCCGGAGGGCACGGCGGGGGCGGTGCGGGCTATGCTGGAAAACGGGCTGTACAACGCTGGCTATCCTGTAAAGCTGTTTTACAACATTCCCTGCTACCGGTATGAAAAGCCTCAGGCCGGGCGGATGCGGGAATTCCGGACCTTCGGCGTGGAGGTTTTCGGGGCCGTCGAACCCGTGGCGGACGCGCAGATTATCGCCATGGCTCTCTCGGCCTTTCAGCGGTTAGGGCTAAAGGATGTGGGATTGCAACTGAATTCCATTGGCTGCAAGGAATGCCGCAAGGATTACCACCAAGCCCTAAAGGAGTACTTTTTAGCCCGCCAGGACAAGCTCTGCGCCACCTGCCTCTCCCGCTTGGACCGAAACCCCATGCGTATTCTGGACTGCAAAAGTCCCGAGTGCCAGCAAGTGGCGGCAAGGGCGCCCAAGGTCACGGACTATCTTTGCCAGGAGTGTCAGGCGCATTTTGCCAAGGTGCAGGCTTATCTGACGGCGCTGGGCATTTCCTTCCAGCTGGATCCCGGCCTGGTGCGGGGGCTGGACTACTACACCCGGACTGTGTTTGAGTTCCCATCGGAGAGTTTGGGGTTCGCCTTAGGGGGAGGCGGCCGGTATGACGGGCTGGTAGAAGAGATAGGCGGCCCCCCTACGGCTGGACTGGGATTTGGCCTGGGCATGGACCGGGTGATGCTGGCTTTGGAGCGGCAGGAGACGGAGTTCCCCGCCCCGGTCAAGTGTGAAATATTCATTGCCTCTATGGGAGAGGCCGCTTCCCTGAAGGCGCTGGCCCTGACGGCGGAGCTGCACAAGTGCGGCGTCCCGGCAGACTGCGATATCTGCGGCCGGGGCCTAAAGGCCCAAATGAAGTACGCCGGGAAAACAGGCGCCAAATACAGCATGGTGCTGGGCGAAAACGAGCTGGCTGCGGGCAGGGCGGGGCTTAAGAACATGGAGACCGGCAAAACCGAGGAAATCAGCATCGGCGAAGACTTCATCGACAGCTACCTTACCGCCAGCACCGCCTCAGAAACAACAGTGGTGTAATCGAGACGGCGTGCCCGCAGCGCCAAGGGTTAAAAATCCAGTAAAACCGGCATGAAATGTTTTGTCCACTTTTACATAAAGTGGGGAAGCGCGAGGCGGCGTCTCGCGACCTTAAAGTAGGAGTTGATTCCATATGTACAGAACACACACCTGCGGGGAGCTGCGAATCTCTGACGCGGGAGCTTCCGTTACGCTTTGCGGATGGATGGAAAATCTTCGAGAGGTGGGGGGCGGCATCGCCTTCCTCATTCTTCGGGATTTTTTTGGCACGACCCAGGTGGTCCTGGAAACCGAAGACCTGCTCTCCCAGGTGAAAGCTCTCAATAAAGAAACCACCATCCAGGTAATGGGCGCCGTCCGGGAGCGCACCAATAAGAACCCGAAAATTCCCACCGGCGATATTGAGATCGCTCCTACGGAAATAAAGGTCCTGAGCCGCTGCCAGTATAACGAGCTGCCCTTTGAGATCAATTTTTCCAGAGACGCCGACGAAGCCCAGCGTTTGCGCTACCGCTACCTGGATCTGCGCAATCCCATGGTGAAAAAGAACATTGTCCTGCGCTCCCAGGTGGTTTCCGCCCTGCGGCAGGCCATGGAAGCGGAAGGCTTTATGGAAATCACCACGCCGATTCTCACGGCTTCCTCTCCCGAAGGGGCCCGGGACTACCTGGTGCCCTCCCGAAAGCATCCGGGAAAATTTTACGCGCTGCCCCAGGCTCCCCAGCAGTTCAAGCAGCTCTTAATGGCTTCCGGCTTTGACAGGTACTTCCAGATCGCCCCCTGCTTCCGGGACGAGGACGCCCGGGGAGACCGCTCTCCCGGGGAGTTCTACCAGCTGGATATGGAGATGGCCTTTGCCGGTCAGGAAGAGGTCTTCGCGGTGATGGAGGCGGTGCTGCCGCCGGTTTTTGAGAAATTCGGCGAGTATAAACGGGTGTCCGGCGCGCCCTTCCGGCGCATCCCCTTCCTTCAGGCCATGGAGGACTATGGCAGCGACAAGCCCGACCTGCGCATCGACCTGCTGATTCACGATGTAACGGAGCTGCTGTCCGGCTGCGGCTTTGGGCCCTTTGAGAACGCGGTGGTAAAGGCGGTGCCGGTCTCCGGCTGCAATCTGACCCGTAAGGCCATTGACAAAATCATCGCCGAGGTAGAAGTGCAGACCGCCCAGAAAAGCTACTGGTTCAAGCTGGACGAGAAGGGGGAGATTGCCGGGGGCATCGCAAAATTTATCAATGCCGGCCCCGGTTTGCCGGAGAAGGTGGTAGAGGCGCTGGCTCTGGAGCCCAACTCCTTGGTGGTTCTGGCGGCAGGGAAGAAATCCGCGGCACAGAAGACCGCCGGCGTGGCCCGAAAGCTTTTGGGCGCGGCCTGTCCCAGCCATATGGACCAGGAGAAATATGAGCTGTGCTGGATTGTAGACTTCCCCATGTATGAGATTGGCGAGGAAAGCGGGGAGCTGGAATTTGGGCACAACCCCTTCTCCATGCCCCATGGCGGGATGGAGGCGCTTCTGAAAGCAGAGCGCGGGGAGATGGACCCTCTGGACCTGCGGGCCCATCAGTATGACTTGGTCTGTAACGGCTACGAGCTGGCCTCCGGCGCGGAACGGAACTATGACCCGGAGATCATGGTAAAAGCCTTTGAACTGGTAGGTCTGGCCGAGGAAGACGTACGGAGCAAGTTCCCGGCCATGTATAACGCTTTCTGTTACGGAGCCCCGCCCCATGCGGGAGCCGCCCCGGGCATCGACCGTCTGGTGATGCTGCTCACCGGCGAGAGCTATATCCGGGAGGTTATCGCTTTCCCCATGAACCAGAGCGCCCAGGACGTGATGATGGGCGCCCCCAGCGCTGTGACAGAGGCGCAGCTAAGGGAACTAAGTATTGCCGTAACCAAAACCGAAGACAAAGACTGACCGGTTCATAATCACCGTCAACCAAGGGGAGCCTTGTGGGCCTCCCCTTTTTTATGCCTATATTTAGGGGTATCCATAAAAAATAATTTCCAACACCACAACATATATGGTTGACAGCAGGGCAGGGATGACCTATAATAAGAGGGCGGTCAGAAAGCCAAGGGGTCTTTCGCCCCCACAGCGCGCTTTTTGCGCCGCCACAAACTGCCTGTGCAGCCAAAGAAAAGTCCGGCGTAAAAGTTTTTGATCAAACTTTTTTCAAAAAGTTTGCAGAGCGCGAAAGGATCTCGCGACCCTAAAAAGCCAACACCCCAATGATGCTTATATAAAAAATGATAGAGAGGAGACGGTTATCAAGTCATGCCAAAAAATATTGTTAAGCGCAATGGCGACAAGGTGCGGTTTGACGCGGCTAAAATTCGAAACGCGATTTTTAAGGCCAATGTCCGCATTGCCACAGAGCGCTTCAGCGAGGAGGACTTAGACAGGCTGACCGGCCAGGTGGTGGCCGAGCTGGAGAAAATGGAAGAGGTCCCCACCGTGGAGCAGACCCAGGATATTGTGGAGGAAAAGCTGATCGCGGCGGACTACGCCAAGACCGCCAAGGCATACATCCTCTACCGGGCCCAGCACCAGCGGCTGCGGGAAATGGACGACGAGCTGGTAAAAATCTATTCGGCCCTTACCTTTGTCCCTGCCGAGGACGTGGACCTAAAGCGGGAGAACGCCAATATCAACGCGGATACCGCCATGGGCACCATGCTGAAATACGGCTCCGAAGGGGCCAAAAGCTTCTATGACAAGTATGTGATCCCCGCGCACATTGCCAAGGCGGACGCGCAGGGGGATATCCATATTCATGACAAGGACTTTTACACCCTGACGGAAACCTGCTGCCAGATCGACCTGATCAAGCTCTTTAACAACGGCTTTTCTACCGGCCACGGCTACCTGCGGGAGCCAAAAGATATTCGCAGCTACGCGGCCCTGGCCTGCATTGCTATTCAGGCCAACCAAAACGAGATGCACGGAGGACAGAGCGTGCCGATTTTTGACTACGCCATGGCCAAAGGCGTGGACAAGACGTATAATAAGGAATATTTTAAGGCGCTGACCCAGTTTTTCCAGCTGATGAAGACCATGCCCCACGGCCAGGCCGAGGCTATGGTAGAGGCTGCCAAGGCCGCGCTGCATGTGCGGGTCACCATGAAAAACGCGGACGCCTATGGAGAGAAATTCGCGGAATTTTTGCCCCGGCACCAGCGGGAAAGCGGGTTTCAGGAGGTAACCTGGGAAGAGGCCAGCGACGCCGCCGCCTATGCCAAGGAGACGGCCTGGCGGGAAACGGACAAGGCCACCTATCAGGCCATGGAGGCGCTGGTACATAACCTGAACACCATGAATTCCCGGGCAGGGGCCCAGGTGCCCTTTTCCTCTCTTAATTACGGCACAGATACCAGCGAGCAGGGCCGCATGGTCATCCGCAACCTGCTGCTGGCTACGGAGGCTGGTTTGGGGGACGGCGAAACGCCTATCTTCCCGGTACAGATTTTCAAAGTGAAGGAAGGGGTAAACTATAACGAGGAAGACCCCAACTATGATCTCTTTAAACTGGCCATGCGGGTCTCCGCAAAACGCCTGTTCCCCAACTTTAGCTTTATCGACGCGCCCTTTAACCTGCAATACTACAAGGCCGGGGACTACGACACCGAGGTGGCCTACATGGGCTGCCGCACCCGGGTGATGGGCAATGTGTATGACAAGAGCAGAGAGGTCACCTGCGGCCGGGGGAACCTGAGCTTTACTTCCGTCAATCTGCCCCGCATTGGAATTGAGGCCAAGGGGGATGTAAAGAAATTCTACCAGATCCTTGACCAGCGCATTGACCTGTGTGTGGAGCAGCTTTTGCACCGCTTCAAAATACAGTGCAGCAAAAAGGCGTATAACTACCCCTTCCTCATGGGCCAGGGGGTTTGGATCGACTCTGAAAAGCTGGACCGCAACGATTCTGTAGCCGAGGTGATCCGCCACGGCACCCTCTCCGTAGGCTTTATCGGCTTGGCGGAGACCCTGAAAGCGCTGACGGGAAAGCATCATGGAGAGAGCGAGGAAAGCTATAAGCTGGGGTTGGAGATTATCGCCTACATGCGCCGGCGGATGGATAAGCTCTCGGCGGAGACGGGCCTCAACTTTACCCTGCTGGCCACCCCGGGCGAGGGGCTTTCCGGCACCTTTACGCGAATCGACAAGAAAATGTTCGGGATTATTGAAGGCGTCACCGACCGGGAGTATTACACCAACTCCTTCCATGTGCCGGTATACTACCCCATCAGCGCCTTTGAAAAGATCCAGAAAGAGGCTCCCTTCCACGCTTTGACCAACGCCGGGCATATCAGCTATGTGGAGCTGGACGGGGACGTCTGCAAAAATATCGACGCTTTTGAGAGCGTCATCCGCTGTATGAAAGAGGCCGGGGTAGGATACGGTTCCGTCAATCATCCGGTTGACCGGGACCCGGTTTGCGGGTATAATGGAATCATCGGCGACGTCTGCCCCCGCTGCGGCCGCCGGGACGGAGAAGGCGTCCCCCTGGAAAAACTAGAAGAGCTTCGGAAAAAATATCACGATGTACCGGATTATACCAATCTGATCACCTGAGGCCGCGGGGCTTCGCCCCACACCCCACAAACTTTTTGAAAAAAGTTTGATCAAAAACTTTATATGCCGGGTTTATTTTGTTCTGTACTGCTGGCATAGCGGGCGTAGACGTTGGCTTGTTGGCGGAATATGACGGAGCTGAGGGCAAGCTGCCTGTAGGCCCGATGATCACAGGAGCTTTCGGCCCCGGGCCGCCAACTGCCGGTATAAAGCCAAAACAAATCCGGATCAAAAGTTTTCGTCAACTTTTTATAAAAGGCTGCGGGTTGTAGGGGGGGAGCGTCCTGCCGGGTACTTGGCATAGCCAAGTACAGCAGACCAAGCTGCGAACCGGCCGAGCCGGAAGACGAGACCCGGCGCCCTACGGCCTAAAAAAGTCACCCTAAGGAGGAAAATACTATGTCGAACACATCCAAGAAGAACGCGAAAATTAGTGGGACCGATCATATTGTGGTAGGAGAGGGCCGGGGGTTTGAGCGGATCCGCCGGATTACCGGATACCTGGTAGGAACCACGGACCGCTGGAACAATGCCAAGCGTGCGGAAGAGCGGGACAGGGTGAAGCATTCCCTGACAAAGGAGGCCCGGCCATGAACCTCCTGCTGGTCAATGACGACGGCATTGAGTCTCCAGGTCTTTGGGCCCTTTCCGGCGCTATGTCCCGCAATCACGCCGTGACCGTGGCCGCGCCGGACGGCAATTGCAGCGCTGTTGGCCATGGCATAACGCTGCGGGAGCCGCTGCTGGCTTCCCGAGAGGATTATCCCCACGGGGTTGAGGCATGGGCGGTCAGCGGCACCCCTGCCGACTGCGTTCGCCTGGGGCTTTTGAACTTTGCCCCCGGCCCGGTGGATTTGGTGATTTCCGGCCCCAACCAAGGGCACAACACCGGCACGGATATGCTGTATTCCGGCACCATAGCCGCCGCTTTGGAGGCCGCCATGATGGGTGTAAAAGCCATTGCGCTTTCAGCGCCCATAGGGGCCGACGACCAGCAGACCATTGAAACCTTTCTGTGCATTTTTGGTATGCTGGACCTGGAAAACGACTTTGACCAGGTGCTGAATATCAACATCCCAGACCGGCCCATTCAGGACATCAAGGGCATTCGGTGGACCCGGCAGGGCGAAAACCGCTGGCAGGGCGAGTATACGCAGCAGGGCGTTTCCGGCGGACGCCTGGTTTTCTATCCCCCTTCCCGCCCGCCGAAATACAGCCCCGGCAAGGCGGATGACTGGAACAGCCTGCATGAGGGGTGGATCACGCTGACGCCCCTGAGATATCAGCTGGAGGAGCCGCTGGAGGGCCGCCGGGAGGTCCCCTGGCAATAACCGCAAAGGATAAGGATAAATCGGAATTCCTGAGAAGGCAGGGGTTCGGGTTTGTCCTTATCTTATATTGTAAGGAACCGCCCTGTCTGGTTTCGCTTGATTTTCTTCCCCTCAGCCGGTATAATGAAGACAAAAATGAGAAAGCTGGAATTGCCTATGCGGATCAGAAAAAAAGCCTGGGCCCGGCCGGAGCTGGCCGCCTGCCCCTACTATATTGATTCCCCAACGCAGCTGCGGGGGCGCTGGAAAGAACGCTTCGCAGACGCCAGCCGGCCTCTTCACCTGGACTTGGGCTGCGGAAAATGCGTTTTCCTGGCGGAAGCGGCCCGGTCCCAGCCGGAGGCGAACCTGTTGGGAATCGACATCAGCTATGATATTTTGGGCGTGGGACGCAGGAATATAGAGGCCGCCTTTGAGGGCGGAACTCCGGATAACGTGCTTTTGTGCTACTACAACATTGAACGCCTGCCGGAGCTGCTGGCTCCCGGAGAGGCGGACAGGCTCTATATCAATTTTTGCAACCCTTGGCCCGCCGCCCGCTGCCATAAGCGCCGCCTGACTCATACCCGCCAGCTGCTGGCTTACAAGCCCCTGTTAGCTCCAGGCGGAGAAATATGGTTTAAAACGGACAACGATGATCTGTACTTAGCTACCAAGCGTTACCTGGGAGAGGCGGGGTTTGAAATTCTCTTTGACTGTAAGGATCTTCACGCCCAAGGCGGCCTGGAAAATATTCTCACCGAACACGAAGTAAAATTTTCCGCCCAGGGAATTCCCATCAAGGCCCTGCGGGCCCGGTGCGGGGTCCAGTAAGGGAAAGTCTGCCGCCGGGGCCGGAGCAAGCGCGGGAATTCATAGGCGGTTCTCATAGCCGATAAGAAATTGTGAACGCGTTCTAATTTTGCATTGACAGGAGACGGGAAAACCGGTATGATTGATTATACATACCCCGCTGTGAAAGGATATTCCCATGGATCTCTCTATACTCATCTCCAACCCGCTCATCAATATCAGCGTTCTCTCCTGGGCCGCCGCTCAGCTGTTGAAAACGCTTGTGGACACGGTAAAGCACAAGCAGTTTGACCGCCACCGCTTGGCCGGGGCCGGGGGAATGCCCAGCTCCCACTCCGCTGTCACCTGCTCTGTGCTCTTGACATCCTATTACATGTACGGCTTCAATTCCCCGATTTTTGCCCTCTCTTTTGTGCTGGCCTTAATCGTCATGTATGACGCCACCGGCGTCCGTTGGGCGGCGGGACTTCACGCGAAAGCCATCAACCACATTGTGGAATATTTAGAGCAGGACACCTCTCCGGAAGGCCGCCGGGCCCTTCACGAGCTGATCCCCAAACTCAACGAGTCCTTGGGCCACCGGGTCCGGGAGGCCATTTGCGGAGCCGCGCTGGGGTTCGTGATTGCCATGATCGGCCATTTTGTGCGTCAGGGGGGCGTGTATGGATTTTAAGAGTAGGCGGTTTTTTGCGTCCTTTGGTACAGTTACATGGACGCCTTCATAAAGCGGCTGAATCTGTGCGAAAGGGAGACGCGCCCTATTATCCGGCGTTTCATTCCAAAGGGAACCAGCTTTGGCGAAGTGACCGCAGCGGATAGTAGGCTGGGACGCCGCAAACGCCTTTCGAGCGGTACATAGCATAGCCCCCGAATAGTGGAAACAAAGGAAGCGGAACCGGAAACGAGAAAAACGTCCGGTTTGGTTTTTTGTTGCCTTTTTGCGCAAAATCGGGGGTCCAGAACGCGCCAGGACCCCCGATTTTCATAGTCGGGAAAATGTATTGAACGTTTTGTAACTTGCTCTTGCCTTTTGGCAGGTTCATGGGAGACTGGCCATGGCGGCCACAGCATTTCGCATCTCTCCCTCTGTTTGCGGGTTTTCCAATTGCTCACAGCTGTAAAGGATAATGCCATTACAAAGCGCGGCATGAGCATCGAGAATCTGCCGTTGGATCACGTCCCCGCCATCCCAACCGGCCTCGGTTTCACTGCCCGCTTTGTAAAGGGCCAAGCCAATATACAGGTCAAGATCCTTGTGCCGGTACAGGCTGGTCCACTCTTCCAGCGCCTGCGGGTAAGGGAGCGTCTCATTTTCATAGCTATAGTAGAGCTGTGGGCAAATATAATCTATATAGCCGGGCGTCGCGCACCAGGCGGCCACATCCGCTCCCATTTCCCTGTCGTTTTTCAGGTTCCCCTGGGGAGAGATTCCAAATACCGCCTGTGAATCTGCCGCCTTTACACGCTGGTATACCTCCGCCACCATGGCGTCAATATTGGCGCTCCTCCACTCGGCGAGACTCATAGGTTGCGACACCGTTTCCAAGTAGAGCTGGTAGGAGGCTTGGTCAAGCTCAGGCTCTTGGCTGGGGTAGAAGTAGTCGTCAAAGTGAAT
>CANONE010000014.1 GCA_947567585.1 uncultured Clostridia bacterium
CCGCAGCTCTAAAATGGACACCACCACCGGAAGCTTATACAGCTGGTCGATAAGCTGGTTCTTATCCCGGCCGCCGCCGTCAGAGGCAATGGTGATTCGAGACTTTTCCGTAGTCTCTGTTTCGCTGACGCTTAAGCTCTTTATGTTAAAGCGCCGCCGCCGGAACATGCTGGTAACCCGGTTCAATACGCCAAACTCGTTTTTTACCAAAATGGCCAAAGTAAAACCCGGCATCTCACTCACCCACCTTTACAATGATATCGTCCATAGAGCCCCCTGGGGGCAGCATGGGCAGCACAAACTCATCCTTATCAATAACGCAGTCGATCACAAAGGGCGCTTTGGCCGCAAAGGCTGTTTCCAGGGCCTTTTCCAGCTGCTCCATGGTTTCCGCCCGAAGGCCGTCCGCCCCAAACGCCTTGCTGAGGGCTACAAAGTCCGTCTGCCGGTCCAGTACGGTATTGGAATAGTGTTTGTCAAAAAACAGCGTCTGCCACTGGCGCACCATGCCCAGCACGCCGTTGTTCATAATCAGAATAACCAAGGGAATATGCTCATGCACCGCCGTGGCCAGCTCGTTGAGGCACATGCCAAAGCCGCCGTCTCCTGTCACCAGCACCGCCTGCTGGCCTGTGGCGATCTGCGCCCCCATGGCCGCCCCCATGCCAAAGCCCATGGTGCCCAGCCCGCCGCTGGAGATAAACCGCCGCTCCTGCCGGAAATCCAGGGTCTGGGCAGCCCACATCTGGTGCTGGCCTACATCCGTGGCCACCGGCAGCCTGCCTCCGGTAAAGCGGTTCAGCGTCAAAAGAGCGTTGCGGGGGGTCAAGCCCTCCCGGTGGTCCAAAGACCATTGCTCGTCATTTTTCAGCTGGCTCACAGCCTGCTGCCACTGGGCATGCTCCTTTTTCTCAATCAGAGGCAGCAGCTTCTGTAGGGTCAGCTTTAAGTCGCCCCGCAGGGCATGGGCGGGCGATATGTTCTTAGAAAGCTCCGCGCCGTCCACGTCGATGTGGACGATCTGGGCCTTGGTGGCAAATTTTGCCCGGTTCCCGGTTACCCGGTCGTTAAAACGCACGCCCAGGGCAACGATGCAGTCGGCATGGTGCATGGCCATGGAGGAAGCGTAGTGCCCATGCATCCCCTGCATGCCCAAAAACCGGGGGTGCTGGGTGGGCACGCCGGAGATTCCCATAAAGGAGCAGCCAATGGGCGCGTCGATCTTATCCGCCAAAGCCAGCGTCTCTTCCCCCGCTTCAGAGGCCAGCAGGCCGCCGCCGAAGTACACATAAGGCCGCTGGGCGCTGTTGATGCACTGAGCCGCCGCTTCTATGCGCACATCCTTGGCGGGGAACTTCTCATCCGGCTTCACAGGGGGCTGGGGTTCATACTCGCACTGGGCGATTTGAATATCTTTCGGCACGTCCACCAGCACCGGGCCGGGGCGGTCGGACATACACAGCTGGAAAGCCTCCCGGATGGTATCCGCCAGCTCCTCCACAGAGCCCACAATATAGTTGTGCTTGGTAATGGGCAGCGTAATGCCGGTGATGTCGATCTCCTGGAAGCTGTCCGTGCCCAGCTGGGACCGGGGGACATTGCCGGTAATGGCCACCATGGGCACGGAGTCCAGATAGGCGTTGGCAATGCCTGTCACCAGGTTGGTGGCCCCGGGGCCAGAGGTGGCCATCACCACCCCGGGCTTGCCGCTGGCCCGGGCGTACCCGTCGGCGGCATGGGCCGCCCCCTGCTCGTGGGCGGTAAGCACATGCCGCAGCTCGTCCCGGTACTTATAGAGGGAGTCATATACATTGATGATCTGTCCGCCAGGGTAGCCGAATACCACCTCTACCCCCTGCTCAATCAGTGTTTTTACAATAATATCTGCGCCGGAAAGTCTCATTGGCATGCGCCTCCTTTTGTGTTTTCGTAGTCTTCCTTGAGGATAGCATAGAAAGCCGCGTCGCCAATACCGGAATTATCCCACTCGTACCCCTTAAAGGTACCTTCGTATTGCATGCCGCATTTCTTCATCACATCCCCGGAGTGGGGGTTATTCACATTGTGCCGGGATTCTATCCGCAAATACCCTTCGCCGAACAGGTACTTGATAACCGCTGCCAGCGCCTCGGTCATAATTCCCTGGCGCCACCAATTCCTGCCCAGGCAGTACCCGATATGGGCCCGCCGGGCCCGGTCGTCCCGGTTCACTACAGAGATGCTGCCCACAGGCTCTCCCAGCTCCTTAAGCTCAATGGCCCAGTTGTAAAAGCCCTGGCCCTGGCTGTCCTCATAGCATGGAAGCCAGCCCGCAAGGATGCCCTCTGTCTCGCCGATGTCCTTATGGGGTTTCCATTGGAGGAATTTCGTAACCGCAGGATCGCTGGCCCAATTTCTATACATGGGCTCCGCGTCCTCCATGGTAAACCGCCGCAAAATCAGCTGCTCTGTTTCCAGAGTAAGAGTACCCCTATATTTTAGCTCTTGGCCCGCCGCCTCTTTTTTTCTCCGGGCTTTAGAAAGCTTTGCGGTTGCCACACCCACGGCGGCCCCCGCCGCCACCCAAGCCAAACGTCTCGCGAATTTATTCATAGTACAGTCCTCCTAAACATGTATGGATTCTGGCTAAAAGGGTCCCTGCCCCTCTTCCCAAATGGCCTTTATCAGCTCATGAATGCTGGGCTGGTAACCGTCGGACGTGTCAATATGGTAGGTAGGGGCTTCCAGCCGGGGCTCCTCATAGGGAGAAACAGCCAATTCCATTCCCCGCCGTGCCATGGCAACGCCCTTGTCCCCATGAAAATATTCCCGCCTGCCGTCCTGAAGCCCTCTTTGCAGAAAGCGGTCCAGCGCCACGCGGCCATCGCTGCCTGGGGAACAGATCATGACATGGACGCGGGCCCTTTCCAGCAGAGGCCCCAATCGGGGGCTCCATACGGGATGCTGAAAGGCCGCCTCGGCCACCAGGGATACCCCGCCCTCCAGTAAAAAACGGATGGTATCAAAAAACAGGTCTGTCGCAACGCGGTTAGCCTCTGGGGGCAGCTGATGATGGGGCCTGCCCTGGGTGTGAACGTACCCCTCCTTGAGCTCGTCCCTGCTCACCACCGGCAGGAAAGCCGCCCGGGCGAATTCCCTGGCAAAGGTGGTCTTCCCTGCCCCGGGTCTACCGGTCACAATGAAAAGATAGGGTTTCTCCATGTTGCTGTAGCCTCCCTTCCCTGTCTGCGAGCCGCCCTTTGATTCCAAAGTCATCCCCGTGCGGCCGTATTTTTGCTAAACCAGCTTAAACCCGTTGTCCGTCAGCGCCCCCGCGATCATCTGCACATGGGCATAGTTCCGGGTTTCCATGCCAATCTTCAAATAGCACCCGTTGATGCTCTCAATCTCCCCCGCCCGCTCATACTGGACGCTGGTGACGTTTCCGCCGCAGTCCGCGATAATCCGGGACACCATTTGCAGCTGCCCCGGCTTGTCGATGAGCTCAATCACCAAAGTGCTGGACCTCCCGGACTTCATCAGGCCCCGCTCAATAACCCGGGAGAGAATGGTCACGTCGATATTGCCGCCGGAGACCAGGCTGACCACCCGCTTGCCCTGAATGGGAAATTTATGGAACATGGCCGCCGCCACGGATACGGCCCCCGCCCCCTCGGCGATCATCTTCTGTTTTTCAATCAGCGCCAAAATGGCGGATGAGATCTCATCCTCCGTTACCAGCGCAATGTCATCCACGTATTTCTGCACCAGCTGGAAAGTATGCTCCCCCGGCTGTTTCACGGCAATGCCGTCGGCGATGGTGGAGACGCCTGAAAGACACTGGATGCTCCCGCTTTTCACAGAGTTGAACATGCTGGGCGCCCCCGCCGCCTGGACCCCGTACACCTTTACCGCGGGGTTCATGGACTTAATGGCACAGGCCACGCCGGAAATGAGCCCGCCGCCGCCAATGGGCACAATCACTGCGTCAATGTCGTTGATCTCCTGGACAATTTCCAGGCCAATGGTGCCCTGGCCGGCAATGACGTCCTCGTCGTCAAAGGGGTGAACAAAGGTATAACCCCGCTCCTCCTTCAATTCCAGAGCCCGGTTATAGGCGTCGTCATACACGCCCTCCACCAGGCAGACCTGCGCTCCATACTTTTTTGTAGCCTCTATTTTGGAGATGGGCGCGCTGTCCGGCAGGCAGATCAAAGACTTTACCCCGCTTTTTGTGGCGGCCAAGGCCACCCCCTGGGCATGGTTCCCCGCCGAACAGGCAATCACGCCCCGGGCCTTCTCTTCATCGGAAAGCGCGGCTATTTTGTAGCCGGAGCCCCGCAGCTTAAAGGAACCGGTTTTCTGCAAATTCTCAGGCTTTAAGTAAAGAGAACAGTCCTCCGTGATGCCCTCTGTCTGGACAATGGACGTAGTCCGGACAATGTCTTTTAACACCACCGAAGCGTGAAAGATTTTGTCGATAGTAAGCATGTGGTTCTCCCCAATCCGAAAAACTCCCGGCGCATATGCACAAATAGAAATTGCGCACCCTCTCCAAATTCTTTGAAGGGGTGCTGCGCGCAAGCCGTAAACCAAAAAATTCCACTTATACAGCCAAGCCGGGCGCGAAACCGCCCAAAGCTTTAGCGTGGTATTGAAGAATACTATACCACCTATAGGCCATTTTGTCAAGCGCAAGCCCAGAGATTGGGCGGCTTTAGGGGGAACCGGGATTGATAAAAAGCAAAAAGCCCGCCCGGTTTTTCACCGGACAGGCTTTTATTCAGCTAAGCTTTATTTTGCTACATTCTCGCAATAACGCATCAGGAACGCGGCCAGCTCGGAGCGCGGAGCCTCGTCGGTAGGACGCAGAGCGCCAGTACCGTTGGCGATGATTTCCTTGCCGGCAGCCCAGCGGACAGCGTCAATGGCAAATTCGCTGATCTGGTCCGCATCGGAGAACTCCAGAGCCAGCTCGGGAGGAGTGGTGTCCTGGCCCTTGAACTTGCTGTAGCGGCACAGGATGGTCAGCAGCTGTTCCCGAGTAATGGCCTCGGTGGGACGGAAGGTGCCATCCTCGTAGCCTTCCACGATCTTGTTCTCAGCAGCCCAGGTAATAGCGTCGGCATACCACTTGCCAGCGGCTACATCTGAGAAGCTGGAACTAGCGCTCTGGGGCGCGGGAGCGTTCTCCATACGGTAGAGAACCGTCACCACCATGGCGCGGTCGGCAATCATGTCGGGGCTGAAGGTGGTCTCAGAGGTGCCCTTGAACAGGTCCTTCTGGAAGACGTACTCTACGGCCTCGGCAAGCCAGCCTTCAGCGGGAACGTCGGTAAACTTGTGGGTAGGCGCGGGAGGAGTGGTCTCCTTCTTCTGAGCGGCAATCCACTCCTTGAAGGTGGCGTAGCCGGTGTCCTCAGGGCGCTCGGAGGGGCCTTCCAGGGTGATGGAAACAGGCTCGCCGTCCTCGGTAGGCTTATAGGTAAAGGTAAGCTTGCCGTCCTTTACAACTGCGGAACTGCCAGCCACGAAGTCCTTATACTCGGCGTCAACCTTGGTGTCGATGAAGTTCCGGCCGTCGTAATCATCGCCCTTGGCGTCGTAGTTGTTATGGGCATAGGTCCAGCTGAAATGATCCAGGAAGTACATAGGAGCCGCGCCGGGCTCGGCCACAAAGCCTTCAAAGCCTTCAAACTCGCTGTGGTTGAACATGCTGATATGCAGGTTCTTGGCGCCAGCGGCATACAGGTCGTTGTAGGCGTCGATCATGCCGGCCACAATACCAGTGAGGTTGTCGCCCGCAGCGTCGGTCATGTAAATGGGCAGGTCCTTCAGGGCCTGGATTTCCTCATCGGTCAGACCTCCGGGAGGATTGCCGCAGATGGGATAAGCAGCGGCAAAGAAGTCGGGATAATTCCGGATCATCTGCCAGGTGCCCATGCCGCCGTAGGAGCAGCCGCCGATGTAGATACGATTCACGTCTACATCGCCCATTTCCTCAATAAACTGCTCAATGAGGCTCATGGTAGCGGCGGGAGCGCCCTCGCCAGCAGAAGCATGGTTCTGGGGGGCCAGCACATAGTTGCCGCCGAAGATATCCTGGCTGTCCTTCTCCGTCCAGCGGGGCACGTCGTTGGCAGCGATGTGGATGCGGTTGTCCGTGCCAACTTCTCCGCCGCCATGCAGCCAGATCACCAGGGCATAGCCGCCCTCGGGCTTTGCATAGGTCTCCTTGTCCGGCACAAAATACCGGGCGTCCATGGTGGTCATCTTCTTCTCGCCCCAAGTATATTCAGGGGTGGTATAGGTCTTGGCCACAAACTTGTCCACATCGGGAGAAACCTCATGGGCAACAGCGGTAATGGTCTTGTCCGCAACCTCAACCTTGTAGCCCTTATAGGCAGGCTTGTTCCACGGGTCCATAAAGCCGCCGGGAGCCAGGGTGAACACAGCGCTCATGCCATCCTCGGCCAGCACAGCGTTCTCGATCTCACGCTCGGTGGAAACTTCTTTCTCTACGGCGTCTTCGCCTTCGCCCTCAGTTGTGGTGTAGGTCACGGTAACCTTGGCGCCGTCGATGCTCTCAACCTTGGAGTTGAAGGTAGCCTCAACCCCGCTGACGATCTCGCCGCCAGCTCTTACGTCCTTGATAATGCAAAGAAAATCGCCGCGGTCGATGTTGCCCTCGTCGTCGCTGCCAGCGGCGCTGGCGGTGACAACGCAGCCGAGCCCCAGGATGACGCAAAGCGTCAGCGCCAAGAGGCTCTTTAATGTCCTTCTCATTGTCTTTTTCCCCTCTCTAAAATTTTGTGTCATGCTATTAGGGCAGGACAAAACTTTTTTCCCTAAAAGCATTCTTTCATTCTGCGGGAGAGCATTTCATGCTTTCTCACATTTCTCATCCATTATAATCCAATTTTATCTAAAAGTCAACGGCATCCAAGAAATAATCATCGAAATCTTAGGCACTTTTCACACCCGCTTTATCGATTCTATACATACCCCCTCTTTTTTGCAGGCTGAGAGGCGTTTCTTTACGCTTTATCTTCAACGTCCAAAAGCGCCGCCTGTGAGGACCAGACGGCGCTTTTTCCTATTTTCTTTGCCTATGCCGGTTTAGCGCCCCACTTCCTCCCGGACTTCCTTAAAGCATTTTACGGCGAAATCGATATCCTCCTTGGTATGGCTGGCGCACACCTGGGTGCGGATCCGGGCCCGGCCCTTGGGCACCACCGGGTAGGAGAAAGCCACCACATACACGCCCTTATCCATCATCCGCTTGGCATATTCTACCGCCAGCTTTTCCTCGTAGAGCATCACCGGCACGCAGGGGTGGGTCCCGGGGATAATGTCGAAGCCGCTGTCCACCAGCAGCTGCCGGTAATAGGCGGTCACCTCTTCCAGGCGGTCCCGCAGGGCGGTGCTCTCTTCCAGCATATTCAGCATCTCAATGCTGGCCCCGGCAATGGCGGGCGCCAAAGTGTTGGAGAACAGGTAAGGCCGGCTGCGCTGCCGCAGAAGATCGACGATCTCCCACCGGCCGCTGGTATAGCCGCCAGAGGCCCCGCCCAGAGCCTTGCCCAGAGTCCCGGTGATAATGTCCACCCGGCCCTCTACGCCGCAGTGCTCCGGGGTGCCCCGGCCGGTCTTGCCCACAAAGCCCACGGCGTGGCTGTCGTCCACCATCACCAGGGCGTTGTACTGGTCGGCCAGGTCGCAGACGCCCTTTAAGTTGCAGATGATACCGTCCATAGAGAACACGCCGTCGGTGGCGATTAACTTGATCCGGGCCCCGGCTTCATCCGCCGCCTTCAGCTGTGCCTCCAGGTCTTCCATATTGTTGTTCTTGTACCGGTAGCGCTTGGCCTTGCAAAGGCGCACGCCGTCAATGATGGAGGCATGGTTCAGCTCGTCGCTGATCACCGCGTCCTCCGCGGTCAGCAGGGTCTCGAAGAGCCCGCCGTTGGCGTCGAAGCAGGAGGAATAGAGGATGGTGTCATCCGTGCCTAAAAAGCTGGAAATTTTCTTTTCCAGGGTCTTGTGGATATCCTGTGTTCCGCATATAAACCGCACCGAAGCCAGGCCATAGCCCTTTTCGTCGTACGTTTTCTTGGCGGCCTCAATGAGCCGGGGGCTGTTCCCCAGCCCCAGATAGTTGTTGGCGCACATGCACAAAAGCTCCCGGCCGTCCTCCATCTTCACCCGGGCCCCCTGGGGCGAAATAAACGGCGCCTCCCCCTTAAAAAGCCCAGCCTCCCGGATGCCCTCCACTTCCTTAGCGTAAATCTCCAAAATATCATTCTTCCTGGCCATAAAAAATCCTCCAAAACAGCAATAATAATGATGTATACCATCACGGACGCAAACGGCCGCACGCAGCAAGCTCCCTGCTCCGCCCCGCAAGCTACCGGTACGAAATCGATAAAATTCGGAATAAAAGTTTTTGATCAAACTTTTTTCAAAAGTTTGCAGGGTGTGGGGCGGCGCCCTACGGCTTTAAAAGCTACCCATTAATATGCGCCCAGTCCAGCACCACCTTGCCGGACTGGCCGGAAATCATAGCCTCAAAGCCCTTTTCGTAGTCCCGGATGTCAAAGCGGTGGGTGATCACCGGGGCGATATTCAATCCGGCTTGGATCATAGTGGTCATCTTGTACCAGGTGTCCCAGACCTTCCGGCCGTAGATGCCCCGCAGGTTCAGGCCGTTAAAGATCACGGTTTCCAGGTCCACCGCCGCGTCGGTGCGCTGTAGACCCAGAAGGGCGATTTTCCCCCCGTGCTTCATATTGTGGATCATGTCGGAAAGCCCGGCCCCGCTGCCGGACATCTCCATGCCCACGTCAAAGCCCTCGGTCATGCCCACGGCCTTCATCACCTCTGTCAGGCTTTGGCTTTTAAGGTTGACGGTCTCTGTGGCCCCCAGCTTTTTGGCCAGGTCCAGACGGTAGTCGTTCATGTCCGTGACAATCACATGCCGTGCCCCGGAGAACTTGGCAATGGCCGCCGCCATGATGCCAATGGGCCCCGCCCCGGTAATCAGCACGTCCTCCCCCAGCACGTCATAGGAAAGGGCCGTGTGGGTGGCGTTGCCCAGGGGATCGAAAATGGCGTAGAGCTCTTCCGGCACATTGGGGTTACAGGGCCATACATTGGAGGCGGGGATCACCAGGTATTCCGCGAAAGCGCCGTTACGGTTCACGCCCACGCCTTTGGCCTCCTTGCAGTTTTCCTTATGGCCCTCCAAGCAGTTGCGGCACTTGCCGCAGGTGATGTGCCCCTCGCCGGAGACCAAGTCGCCGGGGTGAAAGCCCTCCACGCCGGGGCCCACCTCCACCACTTCGCCCACATACTCATGGCCCGCCGTCAGGCCCACAGGGATGGTGTGCTGGGCCCAGTCGTTCCACTGGTAGATATGTACGTCCGTGCCGCAGATGGCCGTTTTGCGGATCTTAATCTTCACATCGTTGGGCCCCAGGGCAGGTACCGGCACCCGCTTCATCCACAGGCCCTCCTCCGGTTTTTCCTTCACCAAAGCCCACATCAAACCGTCGTTCATGCTTTATACCCTCTTTCCCCTTCCTGGTTTTTACAAAGCGGCCGGAAATTTTTTCCCTTTCCGCTCTTTTCTGTGCATCCAGTATAACGCAAAGATCCCGGCTTTTCAACCCCTTTTCTTGCCAAATACTCTATTAGCAAAGATTCCGGAACGCCCCCCTGTTAAACCCTGCCCGGACTTTCGCCAGCGGGGAACGCAACTATGATGCTGGTCCCCTTCCCCTCTTGGCTGTGAAGCTCTATTTCCGCGTGATGGATGATAGCGGCATGCTTGACAATGGAAAGCCCCAGCCCCGTGCCGCCCACCGCCTTGGAACGGCTTTTGTCCACCCGGTAAAAGCGCTCGAAAATCCGGTTCTGCTCCTGTGCCGGAATCCCAATGCCTGTATCGCTGACAGCCAGAGTAACCCTTTCTTCCTCCGCTTTCACATGCACCTCCACCCGTCCGCCGGGCCGGTTGTATTTGACGGCGTTGCCGCAGAGGTTATAGACAATGCTGTATAAAAGCTGCGGAATGCCGTAGAGCACAGCGGTTTCCCCTTCCAGCCTCAGGCTGATCCCGGCATTTTCCGCCTCTGGCGTAAGGCTTGCCACAGCCTGCGCCGCCGTCTCATATAAGTCGACGGTATCCCATCTGAAATCCGCCGCACCTTCGTCCAGGCGGGACAGGCTGATGATGTCCTCCACCAGGCGCACCATACGCTGGGACTCGCTGTATATTCTGCCGGCAAAAAGGATAGCGTCCCCCTCTTTCACCATGCCGCTTTGCAGCAGCTCCGCATAGCCGCAGATGGATTGCAGGGGAGTTTTCAGCTCATGAGAGACATTCGCGGTAAACTCCCGGCGCACCTGCTCAGCCTGCTCCAGCGCCGCCTGCTTTTCCGCCAGCGCAGCCTTTTGCCTTGCCAGCTGCCGCTGTTGGCTGTCCATGCGGCGCAGCAGGGGCATGATCTCGTCATACCCCCCGCCGGCCAGGGGCTGGTCCAGGTCCAGCCGGGTTAACGGGTAAACGATGCGCTTGGAAAGCCGTACGGCAAAGAGGACCGAGAGCCCCACCGCCACAAGAAACACAATGCAGATGGGCTGGGCCATCCCCAGCACCAGCGTGAACACCGTGCGCTGAGACATAGAAAGCCGGAGTACGCTGCCGTCCCGCAGCCTCCTGGCGCTATAGAGGGAACGCTCCATCAGCGTGCTGGAATACCGCCGGCTCTCCCCGTGCCCTGTGGCCCGGGCCTCCTTAATCTCCTGGCGTTCCAGATGGTTCTCCATCCCGGCGCTGTCGGACCGGCTGTCGAAAAGAACGGCTCCCTGTGCATCAATCCAGGTGATACGGTAATTCTCCGCGTGCAAACCGTCAAAAAAGTCCGCCCCCTCCCGCTGCGCGCCCTGGGCGGCCAGCTCCAGCTGCATATTCAGCTGGGCCTGCTGGATATCGGAAAAGTACCCATACAGCACCCCCATGATCAGCGCTGCCGAGGACAGGAACACCGCCAGCGCCACCAGGCAGATGGAACGGAATATGCGTTTTGTCATACACTCTCCTCCATACGGTAGCCGATGCCACGCACGGTAGCGATCAGGTTCCCCCAGGGACCCAGCTTGGTGCGCAGGGTGCCGATGTGTACGTCCACCGTCCTGGTCTCGCCGGTATAGTCCACGCCCCACACCAGGGTAAGCAGCTGGTCCCGGGTAAAGGCCCGTCCGGCATTTTTCATAAAGGTCAAAAGCAGCTTGTACTCCTTGTGGGTTAAGGCCACCCGCCGCCCATCCGCCCGGACCACGCAGGCCCCGGGGTCCAGCTCCAAGCCTCCCAGGCGCAGCATCCCTTCCGCCGGCTTTTGGGCGGTTCCGCCGCCGGCCCTGCGGAGCACGGCCCGCACCCGGGACACCATCTCCATCATGCCAAAGGGCTTTGCCAGGTAGTCGTCCGCTCCCAGATCAAGGCCGATGACCTTATCATACTCCGTCCCCTTTGCCGTGGCCATGATAACGGGGATATCCGCCGTGGCCGGGTGGGCGCGCAGCTGCCTGAGGACAGAGATCCCGTCCTGGCCGGGCAGCATAATGTCTAAAAGAATCAGTTCCGGCCGGCGCTCCTCCATCGCTTTCCAAAAGGGCCCGCTGTCGGGAAAGCCCTGGGCCTCATACCCCGCCGCCAACAAGGTGTAAAGCGTCAGCTCCCGAATGCTGGCGTCATCCTCCACGCAAAAAATCACAATACGCCCTCCCTTGGCTTTAAAGAATACTTCTCTTTATATTCGGCAAACTGGCTGCGAAACGCCTGGCTGTCCTTTCGAATATCCCGCAAAGAGGCGTGAATATTCATGTTATTGTGGGCGATATCCACAACGCACCCCGCGATGTTGGAGCAGTGGTCGGAAACCCGCTCCAAATTGGTGAGGATATCCGACCACACAAAGCCCGCGGCAATGGAGCAGGCGCCTTGCTGTAAGCGCAGAATCTGATTGGTCCGCAGGTTTTCTTTCAAGGCGTCGATCACCTGTTCCAAGGGCTCCACGCTGCCGGCCGCCTCCAGGTCGTTCTCAAGAAAGGCTTTCAAAGCGTGGTCCAGAATTTCCCGCACCGCCGCCGAAATGGTCCGGTACTCTCCGGCAGCCTCCAGCGTCAGTTCCATGCCCTTGCTTCTAAACTCTTCCGCCGATTCCAGCAGGTTCACCCCATGGTCCGCGATCCGTTCAAAATCGCCGATGATTTTCAGCAGCTTCGCGGCCTCGGCCCGGTCGGCCCCGGCAATCTGCCGCGCGCTTAGGCGGACCAGATAGGTGCTGAGGATATCCTCGTACCGGTCCGTCCGCTCCTCTTTTTTTCGAATGGAGGCGGCCAGCGCCGGGGTATAGCCCTCTAAAGCGGCCATTCCCTCCTCCAGAGCCCCGGCGGCGGCTTTCGCCAGACTGCCTGCCACCGCGTAACAACGTTCCAAGGCGATAGAAGGCGTCGCGAAAAGCCGTTCGTCCAGCTCCGGCTGAGGCTCGGCCTCCTGACTGTCCCGAATCAGACGGCAGACCAGCTTTTCCAGCAGCCCAGTCAGCGGCAGCATCAACAGGGTGCATAGAAGGTTAAACACGGTATGGCATACCGCAATGCCAATCAGCGAGGCCGGCTCATTTAGTATCGCCGGCGAAAAAAGAAATTGGATAAGGGAAAATACGCCCAGCCATACCACAGCGCCGATTACGTTAAAGGAAAGATGCACCAGCGCCGCCCGCTTGGCGCTTTTGTTGGCCCCCACAGAAGAGAGCATGGCCGTGGCGCAGGTGCCGATATTCTGCCCCATGATAATGGGAACAGCCGCCCCATAGGACACCTGTCCCGTAACCGCCAGGGCCTGCAAAATGCCCACCGACGCGGAGCTGGACTGGATAATGGCCGTAAGCAGCGCCCCCGCCAGCATTCCCAGAAACGGATTCTGAAACAGCAAAAATAAACTTTGAAAGGCCGGAACCTCCCCCAGCCCCGACACCGCCCCGGACATGGCCTCCATACCATACATCAGTGTGGCGAAGCCCAGCAGAATGGCGCCGGTGTCCTTTTTTGTGGAGGACTTGCAGAACATATAGAACACAATGCCGGTAAGCGCCAGCACCGGCGTAAAGGAGGAGGGCTTTAGCAGCTGCACAAAAAGATTTCCGCTTTCAATCCCGGCAAGGCTCAAAACCCACGCCGTAACCGTGGTGCCGATATTCGCGCCCATAATGACGTGGATGGCCTGCCGCAGCGTCATGAGCCCCGAATTCACAAAGCCCACCACCATCACCGTGGCGGCGGAGGAGCTCTGGATCACCGCCGTGACGCCCAAGCCGGTTAACAGACCCGTTACCTTCCCTGTAGTAAGCTTGCCCAAAATGTCCCGCAATTTTCCTCCGGCCCGGCGTTCCAGGGCCTGCCCCATCACATGCATGCCGAACAAAAACAGGCACAGCCCGCCGGCCAGATCCAAAACACTAAAAATATCCATTAATCTTACTCCTTTCTTCCGCTATCTTTCCCATACAGCGAAAGGATACCAGCCGCAGGTCAAATCTGTTACCGGGGTTTTGTAAAATCTGTGTAAAAAGAAAAGGCCGGGAAACTCCCCAGCCTCTTCCTGTTAGCCGCAAATCACTCTTTTTCAAAAGAATCCTTGCCCAGCCCGCATACGGGGCATACCCAGTCCTCAGGCACGTCCTCCCAGGGAGTGCCGGGGGCAACGCCGTTGTCCGGGTCGCCGGCGGCGGGATCATATACATAGCCGCAGGGGCATACATACTTGTCCATGCTGTTTTCCTCGCTTTCTCTACTTTTTGCCAAACAGGCCCCCGATAAAGTCTCCGGCCTTATCCAGATTCATTTTAGCCTTTACTCCTTCGGCAATCTGCTTGAGCTGCTCTTCCGGCAGGTCAACGCCCAAAAGCTTTTCCAGCGTGGGGATGGGTTCCTTAAGAAATCCCTCCTGCAAAGCCTTGTCGCTTTTGACCTTCTCTGCCAGCTCTTCGATCTTCCGCTTGATGTCCATGGCGCTTTACTTGAAGTAGCGCTCCAGCAGGCCCTTGAAAGCCTTGCCGTGGCGGGCCTCGTCCCGAGCCATCTCATGGACGGTGTCGTGAATCGCGTCCAGACCCTGCTCCTTGGCAAGCTTTGCCAGCTGGGTCTTGCCGTCGGTAGCGCCGTTTTCGGCTTCTACACGCATCTGCAGGTTCTTCTTGGTGCTGTCGGTAACCACTTCGCCCAGAAGCTCCGCAAACTTGGCGGCGTGCTCGGCCTCTTCATAGGCGGCCTTCTCCCAATACATGCCGATCTCGGGATAGCCCTCGCGGAAAGCCACCCGGGCCATAGCCAGATACATGCCAACCTCGGTGCATTCGCCCTGGAAGTTGGCGTGCAGGCCGTCCAGAATCTCCTGGCTGACGCCCTTGGCTACGCCTACCACATGCTCGGCGGCCCAAGCCATGTCGCCGGACTGGGCGTTGAACTTCTCAGCGGGCGCGCCGCATACCGGGCACTTCTCCGGCGCGGAGTCCCCTTCGTAAACATAGCCGCAAACACTGCAAACATACTTCATACTGCAAAATTCCTCCTAGTTTTGAAAATAGTATATGAATATTTCAAAGCGCTATGCGCGTCTTGACAAAAATTTGGGCTGGGCTATAAGGGCAGGACGGCGACGGTCTCTTCGCCGCACATTTGTCCGTTTTCCTGGAACCCGAATTTGCGGTACAGGCTGCGGGCCACGGTATTTTCAGGCTCATAGCTGAGCCATACATAGTCCGCCGGACCGCAGGGGAGAGTCCTGATATAGGCTAAGCAGGCTTCCATCGCCCGCTTCCCCAGGCCCCGGCCCTGGTGCTTTTGGTCGATCATGAACCGCCACAGGCAGTAATTCCCCGCCGCCACCGGGGGCTCGTCCGGGTCCTCCAGGCTGCCAAAGCCGAACATGACAAAGCCCACAGGCTGTTCCTTCTCATATATGCCAAAGGGCTCTGCCGCAAAGCCGCCGCTTACCGCCACATAGGCTTCCGCAAGGCTCTCTATATTCTCAGCCACAAAGCTCCTTTGATCCTCACGAACCGCCAGCCCGATGATAGCGTCCAGATTCTCAAAGGTGATTTTCCGAAGCTCCATGCTCCCATTCCTCCCTCAGCCGCTCAATGGACGCCTGGCGGGAGGCAGGGTCCTGGGAAACGGCCCGAGAGGCCGCTTGAAACCGCCCTTCGTCCAGCTGCCATGCCCCTCGGGTGCGTTCGTACCCCGCGAACAGGGCAAAAGCCATGGCGCCCGCTGTGTATACATTGGTGCGCTCATCAATTACAGCGCCCAGCCGGTACTCTTCCGGCGCTTGAAATTTTGCGCTGCCCCACATCCGGCCCATGTCGTTGACACAGGGCTGTTTGCGGAAAAAGTCAATGTCGCAAACAGTGGTCTGTCCACTTTCGAAATCATAGAGAACGCTGCCGTCGTAAAAATCCACCGCCACATACCCTTGGGCGTTTACATACCGCAAAAAATCCAATACATCCAGATAAACCCGCTGTCTGGCCTCTACCGGCAGCGCCATGAAGCGCCGGTGGGTCTCCGGGTACATTCTCCCCATACAATCCCCCCGCGCCCAGCGGAATACCATGGCAAAGCCCCCGCCGGTTTCTCCGGCCTCCACCAGCTGGATCAGGCACCGGTGGCGCAGATCCTGATAAACCGGCGCCGCAGCCTTCAGCCGCTCCACAGCCTGTGCGGGAGAACCAATTCCCCGCAGGGTGGGCGCGCCCGCGAACTTAATAAACAGCCGCTGGCCTCGGTCCCCTTGCGCTCCAAAGCAGATATTGCCGGAGTCCTGGTCGTCGAAAACCTTGAAAACCTCGCCGTACTTTTTGAGAAAGCCAAAATCAAAGGGGGCGCCCAGCCGGTACTCTATTCCGTCTATGCTTTGCACGACCCCTTTCTCCGCCTCATTCCCCATGGAGTTCCTCCCTATTTTGCGTGCATTCTCTGGCGCAGTCCGGGCAGAGCCCCCGAAAGGTGAGGCTGACTGTCTGGGCCACGCAGCCCGTTTCCTGGGAAACCCGGGCGAATTCCTCCCGCCCCGGCATTCGGGCGGGAACGTCCACCACCGCGCCGCACCTTTCGCATACCAGGTGGGCGTGGGGGGCTGTGTCCGCGTCAAAACGCTCGTGGCCGCTGATGACCCCCAGGCTGACGGTCTGTCCGTTTTCCCGAAGACGGCCCAGGTTCCGGTAGACGGTGCCCAGGCTCAGGTCAGGATATAGCGGCTTCAGCTGAGCGTAAAGCCCCTCGGCGGTGGGATGAGAACCCGTATCCCGCAAAGCGTCCAAGATCGCCTGCCGCTTGCGGCTGAAATGTTCCCGCCGTTCCTCCATGGAGCCACATCCTTTCCCTGTTTTCGTATTCTAGCACAATTTCCAAAATTTGTAAAGTAGGAATCGTTATTATTTTTAATTTAATTTTTCATTCACAATCAAGGAAACCCGCCGTCCGCATGTTTGTACGGGGGATCCCGCCACTGCGGGAATTCCTTCGCACAGCCTCCCATATTCAAAGAAAGAGGTCCCCCGCAGGGAACCTCCCAAGTCCGCTTTTCTCATTCTTCCTCCTGCGCGCCCCGGCAGTGGTCAAAAAGCCGCTTGGCCAAGAAAACAAGGAGTATGAACGTCATGAGCCCGCCAATAACCAGATGGCATCCATCATGGGTAAGGGCGCCGTCCTCCGCAAAGGGCTTGCCAGCGGCAAGATCCGTAAGGGAGAGCAGCAGCAGAACCACGCCGCAGACGCCCTCAAGGATGTACACGGCCGCGTTCCTCCCGTCTTTTGGCAGGATATCCAATAGGATATACTCGCTCATCGCCAGAACGGCCCCCGCCCAGAAAAGGATCATCCCCTCCCCAAAGCCCTGGGCCCAGACAATGCCGCAGTCCTTTAAAAAGCCGTTGACCAGGATCAGCGCCATATACAAAATCATGGTATGCTGGAAGACGTTCCCCCGCATCAGCAGCTGCCGCTCATCCAGCCCGCAGTTTCGATTGATACAAAATTTCATAAATAACCCTCCAAGTTCGCCGCGCATCATACTATTTTCGTGTCTTCCGGCCAAAACAGATCGTCCAGGGTGGCCCCCAGCATCCGGCAGATGTCCACGCACAGCCGCACAGTGGGGTTATAGTCCCCTTTTTCAATGGCTACAATGGTCTGCCGGGTCACCCCCACCGCCGCCGCCAAGTCCCGTTGGGTCATGCCCTTGGCGGCCCGGGCAGCCTTCATTTTGAGATTTTTTCCCAACCCATCACCTCCATGCTTGTATTGTAAATCTTTTTGATAAAAAGTCAAGTATAAATTACAAAAAGAGTTATTTTTTAGACTTACCGGGTTCCTCGCCCCATAAGGCGGATTCCCCGGCAAAGAAAGCCCTTGCGGTTTTCCGTAAATACCGTTAAAATAGAATATAGAAATTTTCCAGGATCCATTCTGGAATCCATTTCAGCCATAAGCACAGTGGTTTTGAAAAGTCTGGCGAAAGCTGTCGGAGAAAGATATTTTTTCCACTCATACCCACTGGGAAACTGCAAATACTTTACCATGGAACCGAAAGGAACGTCCGGGCCGGATGGGATCCGGTCCAGATGAAAAGGGAGGCGTTTGCAGTGAACGAGCTACAGGCATGGGAGAGCTTCGCGCGCTCAGGCAGCGTGCGGGATTACATTCGGTACGCCCATATTCGGAACAACGCCGGGAAAGGAGGGGCCCGCTGTGCAAAAGAAAGCCCAGACCCAGGGGATCGTCATCCGGGAACAGACTGTGGGAGAGAGCGACCGGCTGGTGACGGTGCTTACTCGTGACCTGGGGGTGGTGCGGGCCTTTGCCCGCCGGGCCAAAAACTACAAGGACAGCAAAAACGCCGCCACCGGCCTTCTGTGCTATTCCCGCCTGGACCTCTATATTGGGCGGGAGAAGTACATAATTAACGCCGCCTACCCCATTGAAGTGTTCTTTGAGCTGCGGCAGGATATCGTCCGTCTGGCGCTGGGGCAATATTTCTGCGAGCTGGCCGCCCAGCTGATTCCAGACGGCGTAGAATCGGCGGACGGGCTGCGGCTGGTGCTCAACGCCCTGCATTTTCTGTGCCATAGCAGCCGGCGGCCGGAGCTTTTAAAGCCCATTGTAGAGCTGCGGATGCTCTCGTTTTCCGGCTATATGCCCAATTTAGTAGGCTGCGCCGTGTGCGGACGGTATGAGGCGCCCCAGATGCTTTTTCTGGTTGACCAGGGGATCCTTGTCTGCGGGGACTGCGCTAAGCCCCCCGCCGGCCCGGCCCGGCCTCTATCGCCGGGGGCGCTTATGGGGATGCGGCATATTGTCTATTCCGATTTTGAAAAAATATTTTCATTTCAGCTTACCGGCCCCGCCCTCCGGCAGCTCTTTCAGGCGGCGGAGGCGTACGTCCTGAGTATTCTTCAGAAACGGCCTGGAACTTTAGAGTTTTACCACTCGCTGACCGCCCCGGGCGGCATGCCGGGTGAAAGATAGGAGGGCCTATGGAGAGAGTTTTAGTGGTTGGGGCCAATGGAGCCGGCAAGACCGCCTTTGCCAAGGCCCTGGCGGAAAAGACCGGTTTACCGCTGGTCCATGTGGACAGGCTCTATTGGCTGGAGGGCTGGAAAGCCCGCCCCCAGGAAGAACTGGCCGCGCTTTTGCGGGCGGAATGCCAAAAGCCCCGGTGGATCATAGAGGGCAACCGCCAAGCCTCTATAGAGGAGCGGCTATGCCGCGCCGACACGGTATTTTTCTTTGACTTCTCCCCCACCCTGTGTACCTGGCGGGCAATCAAGCGCTCCTTTCGGAACCGGGGCCTCCCGGTATCGGATAGGGCCGGGAATCCGGAAGGCTTCCGCTGGCGCTTTTACTGGAGCGTCTTCTGGGGAACAAAAAGACAGTGCCGGAAGCTGCGGGCCAGCCTGAAAAAATCAAACGCCCAAGTCATCGTCTTTACCAAGCCCCGGCAGGCGCGGAGGTATACGAGCATATACATAGGCGAGCTGGACAGGCCGGCGGCCCCATGAAGCCCGGACTCGTGGCAGAAGCTAACAATTAAGAAAAACACAAAAAATCGGCACAAAAAGTCTTTGGAGATTCTTAAGAACCTTTCTACAGAAAGGTTCTTAAGCCGCCGGAGGCAACAATAGAGAAAGGATCGCCATGAACAAGAATCACAAAGCCTTAGAGCTAGACAAGATACTGGAGATGGTAGCCAACGAGGCTACCTGTGAAGACGCGGCGGAGATGGCCCGGGGAATTGAGCCGGCGAAAACAGCCGGAGAGGCCCGGCATTTGCTGGAAGAGACGGACGCCGCTTTTGTACTGATGGCCCAATACGGCTCTCCCAGCTTCAGCGGGCTTAAAAATGTTTCCAATCCTCTGCGGCGGGCCCAGGCCGGGGGCGGGCTGGGCATGCGGGAGCTACTGGACGTAGCGGGGACCCTGCGGGCCATCCGGGCGCTGCAAAGCTGGCATGATAAGTCGGCGGGGATCAAAACCGCGCTTTCCGAACGGTTCGAGGTGCTGTCCCCCAATAAATATTTGGAAGAGAAAATTTTTACCTGTATACAGAGCGAAGAGGAGATGGCGGACGCCGCCTCCCCGAAGCTGGCCACGATTCGACGGAAGATCCGCAACGCCTCCGCCCGCGCCCGGGACCAGCTGGAAAAGCTGGTGCGTTCCTCCTCCCACCAGAAGCATTTGCAGGAAAGCATCATCACCCAGCGGGGGGGGCGGTATGTGGTGCCGGTAAAAGCCGAGTACCGGGGCGAGGTGCCCGGATTGGTCCATGATACCTCCGCCAGTGGGGCCACGGTGTTTATCGAGCCCATGAGCGTGGTAGAGGCCAACAACGAAATCCGGGTGCTGCAGTCGGAAGAGCTGGAAGAGATCAACCGCATCCTTTTGGAGCTTTCCGGGGAGGCCGGGGAGTTTGCCGAAGGAATTATCCACAGCTTTCAATACGCCGTGGAACTAAATCTGATCTTTGCCAAGGCCCAGGTGGCTTACCGGATGAAGGCCACGGCCCCTGTGCTGGGGGAGGACGGCGTCACCGTGCTGAAATCGGCGCGGCACCCGTTGATTGATCGGGAAAAGGTGGTGCCCACGGACATCAGCCTGGGTGAACGCTTTGACACGCTGATTATCACCGGTCCCAATACCGGCGGAAAAACCGTGGCCCTGAAAACAGTGGGCCTGCTGACTTTAATGGCCATGTGCGGCCTGATGATTCCCGCCGGAGAGGGAAGCCGGGTGTCGGTATTCAGCCATATCTTAGCGGATATTGGGGACGAGCAGAGCATCGAGCAGAGCCTTTCCACCTTCTCGGCCCATATGACGAACATTATCAAGATTTTATCGGTTGCCAATGAAAACAGCCTGGTGCTTCTGGATGAGCTGGGCGCCGGCACCGATCCGGTGGAGGGAGCCGCCCTGGCCACCGCCATTATTGAGGAGCTTCGGGGCAAGGGAGTCCGGCTGGCCTGCACCACCCATTACGCGGAGCTGAAAGCCTATGCCCTGCAAACCAGCGGCGTGGAAAACGGCTGCTGCGAGTTTGACGTAGAGAGCCTTCGGCCCACCTACCGGCTGCTCATCGGCGTGCCAGGCAAGTCCAACGCCTTTGCCATCTCCCGGCGGCTGGGGATGGAGGGCCGCATTGTGGACCGGGCCGGGGAACTGGTCTCCACAGAGAACACGGTTTTCGAACAGGTGGTGGGCCGCCTGGAGGAGGACCGCCGGAAGCTGGAGGACGAGCTGGCCGTGGCCCGCAAAGCCGCGGACCGTGCCAGGGAAAGCATACGGCAGGCGGAAGCCAAGCAGGCTGAGGTCGCCCTGCAAGCCAAAAGGGAGCTGGAGCAGGCCCGGCAGGAGGCCGCGCAGATTGTACAGAAAACCCGGCGGCAGGCGGACGCGCTGCTCAACGAGCTGGACGAGGCCAGGAGGGCCCAGAACAAGGCCCTCTCGGCGGAACAGAAGGCCCGGCTGCGCTCCGGTATGCGGGACCTGGAAACCGAGGCGGACCCTGTGGCAAAGCAGCGGCAGGGCGACTATGCGCTGCCCCGGCCCCTAAAGCCTGGAGACAATGTGCTGATCTTTGACATCGACAAAAAAGCCGCGGTGCTGGAGGAACCCAAGGGCGGCCAGGTGCTGGTGCAGGCGGGGATTATCAAAACCCGGGTGCCGGTGGAAAACCTACGGCTGCTGGACGATAAGCCCGACAAAAAGCCCAAGGGCCGCACAGTGACCAAGTCCGTGTCCCAGCCGGAGGCCAGCTCCAGCCTGGATTTGCGGGGGATGAACAGCGACGAGGCTTTGATGGAGGTGGACGCCTTCCTGGACCGGGCTTCCCGAATGAATTTGCAGCAGGTCACCATTATCCATGGAAAGGGCACCGGCGTGCTGCGCATGGCCGTGCAGCAGCACCTGCGCCGCTGCCCGCAGGTGAAGCGCTTCCGGCTGGGGGTCTTCGGCGAAGGGGAAAGCGGCGTGACGGTGGCGGAGCTCGCTTAAGGCCGTAGGGCGCTGCCCTACAACCCGCAACCTTTGTAAAGGTTGACGAAACTTTTGGGCCGGTGTTTTCGTATATGTAACAGGCGGCTTTGTGCGCGTGGCCGAAGGTTTCGGTTGGCACCGGCCTTTCGGGATTTCCGTTCCGACTGGATCCGTCAACCTTATAAAAGCAAGTGCCCGCCGGAAGAGAACATCCTTCCGGCGGGCACTGTTGGGTTATTGACTGGCCTGCTTGCGCAGAGTCCGCATGCAGCGGGTGCAGACCTTCACCTTCCTTACACCGGCCGCTGTCTGCAGCTTCATACTGTGCAGGTTCGGCTTGATCTTCTTGGGAGTGCGGCCATTGACGTACATTCTGTCATGGGCCACTTTATTTCCAAAAACCGTGGTTTTCCCACATATCCCTGCGGCACGACTATCCCCGGTTCAATAACAGCTTTTCTCCTTGCAAGTT
>CANONE010000015.1 GCA_947567585.1 uncultured Clostridia bacterium
AGGGCGTTCTTTCTCTTGGCGGTGATATAGGCCACGGTAAAAATCAGGGCGAACATGCCGATGATTCCACCGACAATCAAAATAGGCAGATAATCAGCCATTATGCTCACTCCCTTCCTCATCCAGCTTTTGCAGGTCTACCATCTTCCGGTAATCGGAACAGTTTTCATAGAGCTCGTCGTGGGTTCCTACCGCCACCAGCTTGCCGTCGTCGATAAAGAGGATCTTGTCCATCTGCTGGATGGTGGAGATCCGGTGGGCAATCAGAATGGTGGTCTTTCCCTGCCGGGTAGCCCGGAGGTTGCCCAGAATAGCCCGCTCGGTGCGGGTGTCTACGGCGGAAACGGAATCGTCCAGAATCAGAATCGGCGCGTCCTTCATCAGGGCCCGGGCAATGGAGATGCGCTGCTTCTGCCCGCCGGAAACGGTAACGCCCCGCTCTCCCAGCACCGTCCTATAGCCCTGCTGGAATTCCTCGATATCCCCCGCCACGTCCGCCATCCGGGCATATTCCTTTACGCCGGCCTCCGTGTATTCCTCCACGCCAAAGGCGATGTTGCGCTCAATGGTGTCGGAAAAGAGGAAGTTATCCTGGGGCACATAGGCGCAGCCCGCCCGCAGGGACTGGATGGTAATGTCGTTTACATCCTTGCCGTCTATGAAAATGGAGCCGTCCCGAACGTTGTAAGTACGCAAAATCAGGTCCACCAAAGTGGTTTTGCCAGACCCCGTCTTGCCCACCAGGCCCACGTTCTCTCCCGCTTTAATCTTAAAGGATACATTTTCCAGAGCATTGTATTCTCCATCGGGATAGCGGAAGGTAAGATTCCGAAACTCGATATCGCCCTTGACCTGGGGCAGCGCCTGGGCCCCGGGGCGGTCTACCACTGTGACTTTGGCGTCCAGAAGCTCGCTGACCCGGTTGAGGGAAGCCTTGCCCCGGCTGGTCATGTCGATCAGCTCGCTGACCGCCATAATCGGCCAGACCACGGCGTTGAAGTACCCGATGAACTCCACCAGCTGCCCGGCGTTAAAATAGCCTTGATACACCAAAAAACCGCCGTAGCCCAGAATCACGCAGACAACGCTTTCAATAAACAGCGTTACCAAAATGCGAAACAGCACAGAGGTTTTTGTGTGGTCAATATTGGCGTCTTCGTTTTGCTTATTGAGCTTTTTAAAGGCCAGCAGTTCCTTGCTCTCCTTTACAAACGCCTTGATAACCGCAATGCCGGAAAAGCTCTCCTGGGCAAAGTCCGACAGATCTGAAAAGGCGGCCTGCCGGATATCCCACTTGCGCATCAGGCGTTTGCCTACCATGGTAGCCGCGCACAGCAGCAGCGCCATGGGGATCATAGATAGGACGGTAAGAATGTGGTTCATATTCCACATCTTGATCACCGCCAGGGTGCCCATGAACAGGGCGTCGAAAAACATCAGCACGCCCCAGCCGAAACAGTCCTGCACGGTATCCAGATCGTTGGTGAAAAGGCTCATAAGATTGCCCACCTTATTCACCTGGTAGTACTCCCGGGAAAGATTTTTGGCGTTGTCAAACATCCGGTTGCGAAGGTCCGCCTCCAGCTTAATCGCCGAACCCATAAAGGCAATACGCCAGATAAAGCGCCCGGCCACAATGGCCAGAATCACTCCCACCATGGGCATGCATACGCGGTCCAGCAAAAAGGCCGTGTCAAAGGGCACTGTCTGGCCCTCTACCTCCACAAACCCTTGGTTCACGCCGTTGATCACCATTTGGTACAGATTGGGGATCATCAGCTGGAAATAGTCCACTGTAATCAGTGAAACCAGGCCCAGCAATAAAATCCAGCCGTACCGTATGTAGTACCTGTTGATGTGTCTGCCGATAATCACGGGTTTTCCTCCTTTTCTCTCTTTCGGCTTATTTTTATATCACAAGTCAGTATTATATCACAGCTTTCCCGAATTTGCTACCCCTTTTATAAATTTTATTGAGACTTTTTATAAAAATTTCCGAACAAAATCTAAACCGCTTTCTCTCTTTATAAACTTTGCAGCCACGAGGATTGCATCCGCGGCAGATTTATAGTACAATACCCCAAAAGGAGCTGATACCATGATTCTCCGCGCCAGTATGCGCACAGACATCCCGGCCTTTTACGCCCCGTGGTTCTATAACCGGCTTCAGGCCGGCTTTGTCTGTGTCCGGGGGCCATACAATCCCCGGCAGGTTACCCGCTACCGCCTTTCGCCAGACGTGGTGGACCTCTTTGTCTTCTGCACCAAAAATCCCGCCCCTATGCTGGACCGTTTGCAGGAGCTTTCCGCCTACGGGCAGTACTGGTTTGTCACCATCACCCCCTATGGCCCGGAGATCGAACCCCGCGCGCCGGATAAAAGGCGGGTGATCCAAGACTTTTGGCGGCTATCCAAAGCGGTGGGCCCTCATAGGACCGCATGGCGCTATGACCCTATCCTTATCTCTCCCGACTACCCTGTCGAGCGCCACCTGGCCTCCTTTGCCGGTATGGCCCGGCAGTTGGAAGGGGCCACCCATACGGCCATTATCAGCTTTATTGATATTTACCAGAAGGTGCGGCGGAATTTTCCGGAGGCCCAGGAGGTAGAGGAAAACCACCGCATAACCTTGGGCCGGGAGCTTCTGGCCATTGCCCGGCGCCGCGGCATGGTTTTGAAGGCTTGCGCGGAAGGAGACGCCCTGGCTCCTTTAGGAGTTGACTGCTCCGGGTGCCTCACCCAATCGGTTTATGAAAGCGCGCTGGGGCAAGCCGTCCGCCTGCCAAAATCGCCCTCTGTCCGGCCAGGGGCCTGCGCCTGCTTTATGGGGCAGGATATCGGCGCTTACGATTCCTGCGGGCATCTGTGCCGGTACTGCTACGCCAACAGCAATCCTGCCGCCGCCCAACGCAACCTTCTGGCCCACGACCCCGCTTCCCCCTTTCTTTTAGGCGGACCCCGGCCAGACGATCTAGTCCGGGACGCGAAGCAGAAAAGCTGGCTGCAAGGCGGCCAGCAGATACTTCTATAAAGAATGGCGTAGGATTATGTTTATTGAAACCGCTCTTAAAAATCTAGCACTTGAGGGCGTGCTGATTGCAGCACATTCGGAAAGTGTTCAAGCTATGACGGGCAAAGGGATTCTGAAATTTCTTGAATTTATCCTATGGGATAGCGAAAAGGGGCGGTTTCCAGAAACCGTCCCTTTTCAGAAATTAAGAGAGCCGTGTGAATGCAGCGTGCCGCCTGCGGTATCAAAGCCCCAAGATTTTACAAAGCCTCCGGCGGCGCCGCTTGCGCGATGGCGCTGGCTGTCCGCGCGTTGCGGCGGATCTCCTCCTTGAGCTCTTTCAGGGAGGAGAACTTCTTTTCTGGGCGGATAAACTCTAGCAGGAAAAGCCGCACCTTTTGGCCGTACAAATCGCCGTGAAAGTCCGGCATCCAAGTTTCCGCCAACACCTGGTCCGAGCCCACGGTGGGTTTTACCCCAATGTTGCAGACCCCATAGAAAAACTCTTTTCCTACCTGGCACCAAGCGGCGTACACCCCGAAGCGGGGCAGAACAAAGCCCTGGGGCAGAGCCTGGTTGATGGTTGGCGTACCCAGCCCCGTGCCGATATGGTTGCCGTGGACAACCTCCAGCCGGAAGCCAAAGGGCCGTCCTAACAGCCGGTTGGCAAGGGAGATATTCCCGGCCTCCACCGCCTTTCGGATGCGGGTAGAGCTGATCTTTTCCCCGTCCAGCTCTACCGGCGGCGTCACAAAAAGCTCCGCGCCCCGCTCCCAGCAGAGCTCCCGCAGCAGCGCGGTATCTCCCGCCGCGCCCCGGCCAAAGCGAAAGTCTTCCCCGCAGCAGAGCCTACGGGCGTTTATTCTTTGAAACAGGGTTTGGCGGACAAACGCCTGTGCATCCATATCCTTCATGGCGGCAAAGTCCACCGCGTACATACGGTTGGCGCCCAGGCTCTCCAGCAGCGCGGCCTTGTCCTCGTCAGTCATGACGGCGGGCTCTCCGGAAGGGGCCCGCCGGAATGTGAATACCGCTGTCTCCAGCGGAGAATCCAACGCGGCTTTCAGCACCGCCATATGGCCCCGATGCAGGCCGTCGAAAGTACCCAGGGCCAAGGAGCAGGGCGGTTGGCAGGCGCCCGCTTCTATGTTGTCTATGATCCGCATATTACGCCTCCCCTGCCTTTTGGGCAAAAAGCTTCAGAAATACCAACTGCCCCCGCTGTAGATCCGCCTGGGCCAGCCCCAGAAAAACAGCTTCCGGCCCGTACATCCGGAAGATTCTTCCTTCCGAAAGCAAGGCGCCGGGCAGGCGCAGCCGGGCGATATCCAGGGCTCCCCCGTTGCAAAACCGGGCCGCCTGGGGCCCGCTGGTCCGGACCTGGGGATATGCCTCGAAAATCCGGTCTACCGGCCGCAGCACAGAAGAAACGCCTTCTCCGGCCGCCAGCCCTCGAAGCCTTTCCAGGCTGACCGCTTCCGCAAGAGTAAAGCCGCAGGCCCGGGTCCGCCGCAGGGATGTCATAACCCCGCAGGTTCCCACTGCCCGGGCAATATCCTCAATCAGTACCCGGATGTAGGTGCCCTTAGAGCAATCCACCCGCAGCGTTCCTTTTCGGGAGGCTTCCTGGTAGCTTTCCAGCGTAAGAGCGCTTATACGGACGGGGCGGGGCCGCCGTTCCACCTCAATCCCCTGACGCGCCAATGCGTAAAGCCGCTGGCCGTTTACCGAAACCGCCGAATACATGGGGGGGATCTGCATAATCTCTCCCTGAAAGCTTTCCAGGGCTTTTTCCAGAACCTCCCGGGAAATAACCGCGCCATCCTCTTCCAAAAGCTTCCCCGTTATATCTCCGGTGTCGAAGCGCTGCCCCAGCTGGAATCCGGCCAGATATTCCTTATCCGTGTCCGGCAGCAGGCTGGCCGCTTTGGCCGCCCGGCCCAAAAGCAGGGGAAGCGCCCCTGTCGCCATGGGGTCCAGCGTGCCGGTATGCCCGATCTTCTTTTCTCTGGCCAGCCCCCGGACCACCGCCACCGCGTCAAAGGAGGTAAAGCCCTGGGGCTTGTCCAGTACGATCACTCCATCCATAAGGTCAAATACTTCCCATCTCTTTTAAATATTCTTGGCAGGCTTCCATCATTTGCAGGCGGGCTTTTGCCATGTCCATATCTTCCATGGTGCAGCCCGCCGCCCCCAGATGCCCGCCGCCCCCAAAGCGCTGGCAGATTGCCGCCGCGTTGGCGGGGGGATTGGTGCGCAGAGAGGCTTTTATGGTCCCGTCCGGCTTTTCTTTTATGGTAACGCCTACCAGCACGCCCTGGATTTCCCGGAGCTGGCCGGCGGCGGCGTCCGCTTCATTTTCATCGGCCCCAGTGGCTTCATAGGCGCAACGGGGCAAGCAGACCAGGGCCGCCCTCCCTTCCCCGAAGATTTCCATGCTGTCCAGAATCAGGCGTTCCATTTGAAAATAGGCGAGACTCTTCGTCTCAAAAAGCCTGTGGTTGATTTCCCCTGCCCGAGCTCCCAACTCCATGGCTTCCCCGGCGATTCTGTGGCTTCGTCCTGTGGTATTTTGAAAACGGAAGCACCCGGTATCCGTACAGATTCCGGTGTAAACGCAGTCCGCCGCGGCGCTGGTAATGGCGGCGTCCAGCTCTTTGAGCAGCATCCAGATCATCTCCGCCGTGGCGGCGCTTTCCGGGTCCACCCAGCGCTCTTTGGCAAAGGGCCGGTGGGTGCCGTGATGGTCGATGGCCAGCTGGATAGCGCCGGCCAGCTTTTCCCGCGCGCCTCCCAACAGCTTGCTGTCCGCTACGTCCACCGTGACAATGTGGGCGGGAGAGAACCCGGCGTTGTCCAGGCCCTCGAATAAATAGGAAAATTTTTCGGGAACTTCATCCGGGCAGAACCAGTCCGCCCCCTTGCCCAGCGCCCGCAGCCCCCGGACCAGCCCGGTCATTGACCCCAGGGCGTCTCCATCGGGGTTGGCGTGGCAGACCACTAAAATGTCGTCCCAGCCTGCCAGAAGCCGGGACACGGATTTACAATCCAGCATTTTCATCATCCTCCTCCGGCGCTTCCGGGATATCCAGGTCCGCCAGTATTTTGGAAATGCTGGCCCCGTATTCAATAGAGTCCGTGGCTTTAAAGATCAGCTCCGGTACATGCCGCAGCTTGAGGCTTTTTCCCAGCTCCCGGCGGATGAACCCCGCGGCGGATTTCAGTCCTCCCACAGCCGCCTTGGAGCGTTCCATCCCCTCTACTGTGCTGACGTAAACAGTGCAATACGACAAATCGTTGGTGACTTCCACCCGCACCACGCTCAGCAGGCAGTCCTTCACCCTTGGATCCTTCAGCTCCCGCAAAATCGCGGTAAGCTCTCTTTTGATGTCCTCCGTGGTCCTTCCCATCTTATGTCCAGGCATAGCGCGCCTCCTTTGAATTTTTGTGTTTTGGCGGGCTTATAAGGCCGCGGGAGCCTTGCCCCCACGCCCCTGCCGCTACTAAAAAGGGCGGGATCCCCAGGCCAAAGCCAACGTGCGGGGACCATTTTGAGCCGGCCGAACCGGCAGTGTGCGGGACGACGTCCTGCGGCCTATTGGCTCTCCACCGGCGGCAAATCTTTGGTGAAGGTGATGGTTGAGCCGTTGCTTTCAGCGAGGATGGTGCCGTCCTTGTCGGTGCGGTAGGTGATGATTTCGGCGTCGTCCAGCTTTTTCACGGTCTCCCGATGAGGGTGGCCGTAACGGTTGCCGGTTTCGCAGCTGATAACGGCATACAGCGGGTCCACGGCCCGCAGGAAAGCGTCGCTGGTAGAGGAGCTGGACCCGTGGTGCCCGCACTTAAGCACATCGGCGGAAAGCAGGTTTCCATCATCCAAAATCATCTCCTCACTTTCCTCTTCGGCGTCTCCGGTAAAGAGAAAGGCGGTTTCGCCATACACCAGCCGGACCACGGCGGAGAAATTGTTCGCTCCGTCCCAGTCCGCGTCTACTTCCGGGGCCAGCACCTGAAAGGCGGAGCCAGCCGGGGACTCCAGCGCCGTCCCTTCGTGCAGGGGCGTGATGCTTATGCCTTTTTCACTGGCGGCGTCCAAAAGCTTCTCATAAGCGGCGGTGGTGGGAGCTTTATCCTCCGGCAGCATGGGCATGTAGAGCCCGCCGATATCAAAGCGCTGGACAATTCTCGCCATGCACCCCATATGGTCCGTGTGGGGATGGGAGCAGACCAAAGCGTCCAGCCGCTCCACGCCTAGGTCCCGCAGGCGGCTGGTAAGACCGTCGGCGTAGGCATATTCTCCGGTATCAATGAGCATATTAAAATATCCTCCCTCGCCGGGAATGCGAATGAGCTGGCTATCTCCCTGGCCCACGTCAAAATAATAGACCTCCAGGGGTCCTTCCTGGCCCTGCGCCGGGGGCATGGGCACGGACTCCACCCCTTCCGGCGCGCTGCCGGAAAGCTGAAAGCGGCTGGAAAGCAGGAAGAAGATCAGCAGTACCACCAGCCCGCCTACCGGACCCAGACCAGCTCCCCGCCGGAATTTCTTTTTCTGCGGCATACAAAGCCCCTCCTAATTTCCCACCGGGTAAACCGGGGTATTCCTAATACATTGTGCCAAAACCGGTGCTTTTCCAAAAGGAAATAAAGAATGGTTTCGCGTTTCGGGATTTCGCCCAATGTATGCTTTGCTTATATTATACCATAAGGCGCTTCTTTTCTCAATAGCTAACGCGTTTTAAGGCGGTCCGCCTGATACATGCTTGTCCTTTAGAGAGTATCCCCCGGACCGGCGCGGCAAAGAATGAGGAGAGCCCTTCCCAGCGGTTGCAAGATTGGCAAATTTATGGTATACTGTACATACATTTTAGAACCAAGCGGAAAACAATGGCTATATGGCGAATGCACGCCCGGCCTTCAAGGGGCCGGCCAGCCCTAGCCCAGGGCCGACAAGTACGACCCTCTGCTTTGTCATGAACTAGGCCGTGAAAGGCAGTATAGCCGGAGCCTGTCAAGAGGCTCCAGGAAGTACCACCATAAAAATCAGGACGGCGCCCTTAAAACACACAGGAAGGTGGATCTAACATGACAGAAGAATATTCCATCCCGCTCTCAAAAATAATAGAAAACCAGGGGCTGCAGGAAATCTACCTGCCCCGGAATCCCGACAACATTATGATCGTTTCCCGGGATGTAAACCGTCCCGGCATGGAGCTGAACGGTTTTGTAGATTACTTTGACCAGAAACGCATCGCCATTATGGGCATGTCCGAGATGGGGATGCTAAACCGCCTTCGGGAGGAACAAAAGGCCGAAGATATTGAACGCTTTTTCGCGCTGCATCCGGTGGCCGTTATTGTCGCCCGGGGAATCGAGCCCTTCCCCGCTATGATTGAAGCGGCGGAGCGCTACGAGATCCCGCTGCTCTCCTCCCGGGACACCACCTCCAGCGCCCTGGCCAGTCTGGTAGCCTTCCTCAATGTGGAGCTGGCTCCCCGCATCACCCGCCACGGAGTGCTGATGGACGTATACGGCCAGGGAATCCTTCTGGTAGGGGACAGCGGCGTAGGAAAATCCGAGGCGGCCATTGAGCTGATTAAGCGGGGCCACCGGCTGATTGCCGACGACGCCGTGGAAATCCGCCGGGTATCCAGCATCTCCCTGGTGGGGCAGGCGCCGGAGAACATCCGGCACTTTATTGAACTGCGGGGCATCGGGGTCATCAACGCCCAGCGGATTTTCGGCGTAGGCGCCGTGAAGCTCTCCCAAAAAATTGAGCTGGCCATTAAGCTGGAAAACTGGGACCCCTCCAAGGTCTACGACCGCATGGGCATGGAAAATGAATACGCGGAAATCTTAGGCATTCGGGTGCCGGTTATTACCATTCCGGTGAAGCCCGGCCGGAATCTTGCCGTGATTATCGAAGTCGCCGCTATGAACGACCGCCAGAAGAAGATGGGCTACAACGCCGCCCAGGAGCTTTTGGTAAACCTGGGCATGGATCCGGATGAACTGGAGCCTACGGATGTGAAGATGGATCTGGACGTATAATGGACACATATATTAAAATATTATCAATTTTCCTGGGAGGGACCGAAAATGGATCATCCCGCTTCTATAAGCTTGGATTACTCGCCGCTGGACCGGCAGGCCGCCGCTTTAGGCTGCGAAATAGCGCGTTATAAACCGCTGGCTCCTCACACCACCTTCAAAATCGGCGGGCCCGCGGACCGGCTGGTCACGGTAGGGAGCGAAGAGCAGCTCTCCGGCATTTTGTCCGTGCTGGGGGAGTTGGGCCTGCCTATGCTTATACTGGGCCGGGGGTCCGACCTTTTGGTCCGGGATAAGGGCTTTCGGGGCGCGGTGATTCGTCTGGGAGGGGCTTTTGAGTCTGCCAGCCTTTTAGAGGACGGCGTAACCTTGCGGGCCGGAGCCGGGATGAGTCTGGCGGCGGCCTGCATGTTCCTGCGGGACAGGGGCCTTTGCGGCATGGAGTTCGCCTGGGGGATCCCCGGGTCCATAGGCGGCGCGGTGTATATGAACGCCGGGGCCTATGGCGGCGAGATGAAGGATGTGGTCGCGAGGGTCCGGCACATGGACATAGACGGCACGCCTGGAGAGTACGGCGGCGAAGATCTGGGCTTTGGCTACCGCCGGAGCGCCTACGCCGGCAGCGGCAAGGTGATTACCTGGGCGCATATCCGGGCGGCGCATGGCAGTAAAGAGGAGATAGCCGCCAGAATGAACGAGCTCATGACTCGCCGCAAGGAGAAGCAGCCCTATGACAGCCCCAGCGCCGGCAGCACCTTTAAGCGGCCAAAAACCGGCTACGCGGCGGCCCTCATAGAGAAATGCGGGCTAAAAGGCCGAAGAGTAGGCGGCGCCCAGGTCAGTGAAAAGCATTCCGGGTTTATCATCAATACCGGCGGGGCCAGCTGCCAGGATGTGCTGGCGCTTATGGAAATCGTCCAAGAAACCGTTCTCCGGCAAACCGGCATAGAGCTGGAGCCGGAAGTCCGGGTGGTTGGGGAAGCATAAGGGGAGAGAGAAGAATGGAATTCGTAGTAGTTACCGGGCTTTCCGGGGCCGGGAAAACCCAAGCCATGCACTCCATGGAGGATATCGGCTTTTTTTGCGTAGATAACCTGCCCCCGGCTTTGATTCCGGTTTTTTACGACCTGTGCGTCAACTCTGAAAGCACCATGAACCGGGTGGCGGTGGTTACGGACACCCGGGGCGGGGAGCTCTTTAAGTCCTTTTTTACTGCCATGGAGTCTCTTAAAATGGAAGAAAAGCCCTATAAACTGCTGTTTTTAGACGCTTCCGATCCCATTCTCGTCCGGCGTTTCAAGGAAACCCGCCGTAAACATCCCCTCTCCGACGAGCTGGGGGGCTCTTTAGAGCAGGCGGTGCGCTTGGAACGGGATATGCTGGCTCCCATGCGGGAAAGCGCCGACTTTGTCATCGACACCTCCGGTTTCTCCCCGGCCCAGCTAAAAGGCCGGGTCTCGGAGCTTTTCTTGTCCAGCGCCAGCGATTCCCTGGCCGTCCACTGCATCAGCTTCGGCTTTAAGTTCGGCATTCCCATGGAGGCGGATCTGGTTTTCGACGTACGCTGCCTGCCCAACCCCTTTTACGACCCGGAGCTGCGTCCTAAGACCGGCCTGGACGCGGACGTCCGGGACTATGTGATGGAAAACGGCGAGACCCGGGGCTTTGTGTCCCGGTACACCGATATGCTTGACTATCTTCTGCCCCTCTACGAAAAGGAGGGCAAAAGCCAGCTGGTGGTGGCGGTGGGCTGTACTGGCGGGCACCACCGCTCTGTGGCTCTGGCCCAGTTCACCTGCGACCACCTTTGCGCTAAGGGGATCAAAGCCAGCGTAACCCACCGGGATATCCAGAAATTCTAGGGAGAGGCAGTATGTATTGCATTTTGATAGGCGGCATGCCCGCCGCCGGGAAAAGCGTCTTGGCCCGGCGGCTTTCGGCAATCCTTAAGCTGCCCATGTTCTCTAAAGACGACTTTAAAGAACGGCTGTTTGATACCGTTGGCTTTCACAGCCGTGAGGAAAAGGTAGCCTTGGGCGAAGGCGCCATGGCCGCCATGTATTACGCCGCCGGACAGGTATTGGCCGCCGGCAGCTCCGTGATTCTGGAAAACAATTTTGAGACCGCCTCCCTTCCCGGCCTGCGAGCTCTTTTGGAGCAACACCGCTGCCAGCCCATTACCCTGCTGCTGACAGGGGACCCCGCCGTTATCTACCAGCGCTTTCTGGAGAGGGACCAGTCCCCCCGGCGCCACCGGGGCCATGTGGTGAACACAGCCTACCCGGAACCGCCGGGAGAACGTCCGCCCTATGCGCACATGGGGCTGGAAGCGTTTGTAAAAGGCTTCACCCGCCGGGGGATGATGGATTTCGACGTTGGCGGGCCGCGGCTTACCATTGACGTAACCAGCTTCGCGGCGTTGGACTGCCAAGAACTGGCCCGGCGGCTGCGGGAGCTGATGAAGCCCTAGAGTCCCGGGCGCTTCTTCGCGCCTTATCTTTTCGCGAATTGGGGGTATATTTATGTCTTTCACCTCCCAGATCAAATCCGAACTGGCCCAGTTAGAGCCAAAGAGCCACTGCTGCCTCCGGGCCGAGTGTTACGGTATCTGGCTTTTTTCCAAATGCTTTACCCTTCTGGACAGCGCTTTTATCACCGAGTGCGCTCCAGCCGCCCGGAAGATGCTGGAACTGGCCGCTGTAGGGGCCGGGGCGTCCGCCCAGCTGACCTACGCCGTCAGCCGCCGGAGCCGCCCCGCCTACCGGGTCAGTCTGCCGGAAGGACAGGAACGCCTTCGCCTGCTGGAGGCGTTCGGCCATACAGGCCGGGAGCCCTGCCTGCGGATTAACCGGGCGGTCCTTGAAAACGACTGCTGCCAAGACGCTTTCCTCCGGGGAGCCTTTCTTACCTGCGGCAGCGCCACGGACCCCAACAAAGCCTATCATTTAGAGTTTTCCGCTCTGTATCAAAACCTCGCCCGAGACCTCTATACCCTTATCGGCGAGGTGGGAAATTTCCGCGTCTCCCCCGCCCTGGTGCGCCGCAACGGCAGCTATGGGGTCTACTTAAAAGACGGCGGACAGATTGAGGACCTGCTCACCTTTCTGGGGGCCACCGGGGCTTCCATGGAGCTGATGCAGGTGCGCATGTATAAAGAAGCCAAAAACAATATCAACCGCAAATCCAACTTTGAGACCGCCAACATGGATAAAACCTATTCCGCTTCCGCCCGGCAGACCGCCGCTATCGCCGCTATCAGCGACAGCCAGGGCCTGGAAAGCCTGCCCGAAAACCTACAGGCCCTGGCCCGCCTGCGTCTGGACAACCCGGACATGACCCTCCGGGAACTCAGCCAGCGCCTGGGCATCAGCCGCAGCGGCGTAAACCACCGCCTCCAAAAGCTCATAGAGCTGGGCGAAGGCATCATCATGGAAAAGGGCATAAACGTTCTCATGTAAAGAGGAGGCGCTCATATGGCGTTTGTCCACCTGCATGTACACACCGAATACAGTCTTCTGGATGGCGCCTGCCGGATTGAGCGCCTGCTGGACCGGGCCCGGGAGCTGGGCCACACCGCCGTCGCCATGACGGACCACGGGAATATGTACGGCACCATTGACTTTTATAAAGCGGCCAAAAAGCGGGGTATAAAGCCCATTATCGGCTGCGAGGTCTATGTGGCTAAGCGCACCCGCTTTGATAAGGTCCATGAGCTGGACAGCGAGAACCGGCACCTGGTGCTGCTGTGTGAAAACGAAACCGGCTATCACAACCTGGCCGCCATGGTCTCCAAAGCCTGGACCGAAGGCTTTTACAACCGCCCCCGGGTGGATTTTGAGCTGCTCAGGGAGCACTGCCAGGGACTTATCGCCCTGTCCGCCTGCGTTTCCGGGGAAATTCCCCGGGCCCTGCTGCGGGGACAGTACGCCGCCGCCAAGGAAGCCGCCCTGCGTTACCGGGATATTTTCGGGGACGGCAATTTCTTTTTGGAACTACAGGACCACGGCCTAAACGACGAGCGCCAGGTAAACCCCGGGATCATCAAGCTCTCGGAGGAATTGGGCATTCCCCTGGTGGTTACCAACGACTGCCACTATATCCACGCCGCCGACCAGGAAATGCACCGGGTGCTGATGTGCATCCAGACCGGGCGCACCATAGAGGACGAGGGCGGGCTGGATTTCGGCTCGGGAGAGCTGTACTTTAAGACAGAGGACGAGATGCGCGGCCTGTTCCCCCAGCTGCCCCAGGCGGCGGACAATACCGTAAAAATCGCGGAACGCTGCAACGTGGAATTTGAGTTTGGCAAAACCAAGCTTCCTGGCTTTACCACCCCGGACGGCACGCCCAACCAGGAATTTTTTGAAAAGCTCTGCCACAAGGGCCTTGCCGCCCGCTATGGAGAGGCCCGGGCCCAAGAGCTGCTGCCCCGGCTGCAATATGAGATTGACACCATCACGCAGATGGGCTATGTCAACTACTATCTCATCGTCTGGGACTTTATCCGCCACGCCAAAAGCGCCGGCATACCGGTGGGGCCCGGCCGGGGCTCCGGCGCGGCCAGCCTTGCCGCTTACTGCGTAGGCATCACCAATGTGGACCCCATTCAGTACAATCTGGTTTTCGAGCGCTTTCTGAATCCCGAACGGGTGAGCATGCCGGACTTTGACATTGACTTCAGCGACGAGCGCCGGGACGAGATGATCGACTATGTGGTAGAAAAATACGGCGCGGACCATGTGGCCCAGATTGTCACCTTTGGCACCATGGCGGCCCGGGGAGCCATCCGGGATGTGGGCCGGGCCATGGCCGTTCCCTATAATAAAACCGACCAGGTAGCCAAGCTGGTGCCTATGGAGCTGGGCATGACTTTAGAGAAGGCGCTAAGCCAGTCTAAGGAGTTCCGAGAGCGCTGTGAATCAGACATCCAGGTAAAGGCCCTGGTGGATATGGCTATGAAGGTTGAGGGGATGCCCCGGCATACCAGCACCCACGCCGCGGGCGTACTGATTACCGACAAGCCGGTAATGGAATACGTCCCCTTGGCCAAAAACGACAATGCGGTGGTCACCCAATTCACCATGACCGCCATCGAGGAATTGGGGCTGCTGAAAATGGACTTTCTGGGCCTTCGAAACCTCTCCGTTATTGACAACGCCCAAAAGCATATCCAAGCCCAGGAGCCGGATTTCAGCATGGACCGCATTCCCTACAACGATCCGGCTACCTTTGATATGATGGACGCGGGGAATACGGTAGGGGTATTCCAGTTTGAATCAGCGGGCATGACAAGGCTCCTGGTGCAGTCCCAGGCCCGAGAGGTGGAGGAACTCATCGCCATCATCTCCCTATACCGGCCGGGCCCCATGCAGTTTATCCCCACCTATTTGGAAAATGCCCGGAATCCGGAGCGGGTGACGTACAAGCATGAGAAATTAAAGCCCATTTTGGAGGTCACCTTCGGCTGCATCATCTATCAAGAGCAGGTTATGCAGATTTTCCGGGATTTGGCGGGCTACTCCCTGGGCCGGGCGGATATTGTACGGCGGGCTATGTCTAAAAAAAAGCACGACGTGCTGGAGCGGGAGCGGAAAATCTTCATTGAGGGACAACAGCGGGAGGACGGCTCCTGGGAGGTGGACGGCTGCCTGAACCGGGGGGTGGACCGGGCCACGGCCGAGGAACTTTTTAAAGAAATCGAAGACTTCGCATCCTATGCCTTCAACAAAGCCCACGCCGCCGCCTATGCTGTGGTGGCCTACCAGACCGCGTATCTCAAGTGCCATTATCCCCAGGCGTATATGGCGGCTCTGCTGTCCAGCGTGCTGGGCTGGACCGGCAAGGTGGCGGAATATATTGAGGAATGCAAGCGCCTTCATATCCAGGTGCTGCCCCCCCATGTGAACCACAGCGGGGCCGGCTTCACCACAGAAGTTGGCAGCATCCGCTTTGGATTGGCGGCGGTAAAAAATCTTGGCAGGGGCGTTATCCACCGTATGGTGCTGGAACGCCAGAACAGCGGGCCTTATACTTCCTTCTACAATTTTTGCAAACGCATGGCCGGCCGGGAGATGAACAAGCGGGCCATTGAAAGCTTGATTAAGTGCGGCGCTCTGGACGGCCTGGGAAACAACCGCCGGGAAATGCTGGTGGGGCTGGAGCAGGTCATGGCCGGGCTGGAAGACCTAAAGCGCAGGAACCTGGAGGGGCAAGTGGGCTTTTTCGACGGACCTCAAACCAGCGGGCTGGAAGGGGAACCTGCCCTGCCTAAATCAGAGGACTTTTCTTCCGCCGACAAAATGGCCATGGAAAAGGAAGTCACCGGCATGTATCTTACCGGGCATCCTATGGCCAGTTTCCGGGCGCTCTACCGCTCGGGCCGCTATGCCCTGGCCGGGGAGGTCCTGCAAAGCGCCGGAGGCGAGGCGGGTCCGGGCCCCCGCTATCAAGACGGCCAGCGGGTCTCTATGCTGGGGATTGTCACAGCTCTGCGAAAAAAGAACACCCGCTCCGGATCTACCATGGCTTTCGCCACTTTGGAGGACATGTCCGGCCCTATTAACCTGTTGATTTTTCCCAATCTGCTGGAAGAAGCGGGGAATCTGCTCTTTGAGGGCTCCGTAATCGAAGCCGCCGGCAGGTTGGGCTTTCAAGAGGATAAGGAGCCCGAGCTGGTGTGCGACAAGCTGATGCCTCCCCCCAGCCCGGACAGCCCGCTGAATCATCCCAAGGACAAAGGCCAGCGCCCCGGCCTTTATATCCGGATAGACGCCAAAACCGACCCCCGATACAAAAAGGCCATGCAGTATACCGCCATCTTTGACGGCGGCCCCAGCGACTTGTATATCTTTTTTAAAGACAGCGCAAAGCTGCTGAAAGCTCCCCCAAAATACCGGGTAGACGTTAACCGGCCCCTGCTCCGGGCGCTGGAACAGCTTTTAGGCGGGGAAAATGTACAGTTTGTAAAGTGAAAAGCCGCGGGACGGGAAGTCCTGCGGCTTTTTCCAAAAAAATCTTGCAAACCCGGAGATAATGTTGTATTATATTACTATAAATATTGGAAGGGATGATGCCATTCATGTCAAAACAATTCATCTGCACCTCCACCTATCCCGTGGTAGAGACCAAAGCCGGTAAACTCCGGGGTTTTGTGACCGACGGTACTTTCACCTTTCACGGCGTGAAATACGCCGACGCTAAGCGCTTCCAGCCCCCCACGCCCCCCCAGCCCTGGGAAGGGGTCAAGGATGCGCTTTCCTATGGCTATGTGTGCCCCATGCTGGACCGGGAAACCGCTATGGGCGAGATCATGGTCCCCCACCGCTACTGGCCCAAGGACGAGAACTGCCAGTATCTCAACATCTGGACCCAGTCTATTGAACGGGACGCTAAAAAGCCCGTTATGGTATGGCTCCACGGCGGCGGCTACTCGGCGGGCTCATCCATTGAGCAGATTGCCTATGACGGCGAGAACCTCTCCCGCTTTGGGGACGTGGTGGTGGTCACCCTGAACCACCGGCTGAATATCCTGGGCTATTTGGACCTTTCTCCCTTTGGAGAGAAGTATCAGAACTCCGGCAACGCGGGCAACGCCGACCTGGTAGCGGCGCTGGAATGGATCCATGAGAACATAGCCGGTTTTGGCGGCGATCCGGAAAACGTCACCATTTTCGGGCAGTCCGGCGGCGGCTCCAAGGTCTCCGACCTGCTGCAAACTCCCAAGGCTGACGGGCTCTTCCACAAGGGCATTGTTATGAGCGGCGTGTTTGACGGCATCCTTGGCACCCCCGGCACGGACAGCCGCCCGCTGATTTTGGCCATGCTTAAGGAGCTGGGGCTGGATGAGAGCCAGATCGAAGAGCTGGAGACCATCGACTATGAGAAGCTGGCGGCCGCTTACAAGGCGGTTGCGCCGGAAATCGGCAAGCAGGGCCTCTACACTGGCAACTGCCCCATTCCCAACGAATTCTTCCTGGGGGATCCCCGGAAAGTGGGCTTCTGCGAGCATGCCAGGACTATCCCCGTGATTGTAGGCAGCGTGTTTGGGGAATTTGCCTTTGCCCCGGGCGTGCATGGAAAATATGAGCTCACCGACCCGGAGCGCATGGCTCTGCTGGAGAAAAAATTCGGGCAGCACGCCGGTCAGCTGGCGGAGCTTTTCCGGGCCTGCTACCCCGAGAAGGACCTCACCGATCTCTTGGCCCTGGACGCCATGTGCCGGGAGCCCAGCAAGGATTTCGCCCGCAAGAAGGCACAGTACCAGGAGGCGCCCACCTACTGCTATCTCTTCAACTTCGAGCTGCCCTTTGACGACGGCAAGCCCGCCTGGCACTGCTCGGACATCCCCTTCTTCTTCCACACCACCGATAAAGTCGTTATCTGCGACGTGCCCGGGGTTACGGACCAGCTGGAAGAAAAAATGGCCGGCTCCTTTGTCAACTTTGCCCGGTACGGCCAGCCCAGCTACCCCTCTCTGCCTCAGTGGAAGCCCTGTACGGCGGACGACGCCGTCACCATGCTCTTCGACCGCACCTGCGCCGTGAAGAGCCACTTCGACGACGAACTCTACGCCGCCTACCTGCCGGTAGCCCCCAACCCCTTCGCCCCGCCCAAGGACGATGAAGAAGAAGCTATCTTCCTCCACTAAAAAACCAATGTCCGGCCAAAAAAGTTTCGTGACTTCGCGTAGCGAACGTCATCACCTTCTTCAAAGGCTGTAGGGGCGTGGGGGCAAAGCCCCCATGACCTAAAAAGCGCTGATCTCCCCCAAAGGGAAATCAGCGCTTTCTATTTTCTATCCCCTAAAGCATAGGTAAAACCGCAGCTTTTCCATAGTGACCCGAGGCCGCCACCAGTCCCTGGCCTGCTGGAATTCCTTCTCGTAAGAGGTATACCACCGCCAGGAAATATCCAAGCCGCCGTCCGCCTGTTGCAGCTTCCCCAGCGCGTCCAGCTCCGCTTGGATCAGAGAATCCATCCCTTCCGGCATGAAGGGCTCCTTCTCCTGAAGATACCAGGAGGGACAAGGCACATACTCCACTCCATACTTTTCCGTCTCTTTACAGACAGCTTGGCTGATCGCCGCCTCAATGGCCCGCCGGCCCGCCGGCAAATCCACAATATTCGTGAGGCCATAGGCTTTCAGCAGCCTCCAGGCCAGCATATAGCACTTTAGGTCGTCTCCGCCCTCCTTTTCCTCGGCCCGCCGCAGCTCGTCAAACGCCTGCCGCACCATCTCCGCCCAGGGCCCGTCCTCTCCCATGCAAACCAGAAATGCCGCCAGAGACACCGTAGGATTCCAGCCAGGCAGGGCGTCCGCTTCCCCCTTCTCCCACCATATGGCATGGGGATAATCCCCATTGCTGTCAACGGAGTTCAACCAGTGGCGGTTCTCACTGTGACAGGCCGCGCCGGAGGTCAGGTAGCGGACCATCCCCTTTGCCATCTCTCCCGCCTCAAAGAGCGCGCCGGTCTCAAAGAGGTAAATCAGCGCGTCATTGGTGGTGATGGGGGTGGAATTGGGGTTCCAGTTATCCGGCTCCAGCGCATGGCCAAAACCCCCGTCTGAGTTCTGATAAGGCTTCAAAGCCTCCACCAGCGCCGCCTTGGGGCCGTTCTCAAAGAGGCACTGAAACTCCGCCAGCTCTACCGGCCGGGCGTTTCGCTTAATGAATTCTATGGCTTTTTCAACATTCATCTTTTACTTCCCTTCTCCGCTTCTGGTTTCTGCTTTCTCGGCTTTGGCCTGGGCTTTGGCAGCTGGTCGAACATGGATTCCACCATGGCGCACAGCCTTTCTCCGTCGTCTAAAATCGTCACAGGCAGGCGCGTCTTTCCCGCTCCTTCATATGGCGGCTGAGAGACGCTGTCCGGCATATATTCCCGGGCCGCGGGCACGTCCTTTACCATGAACACCCCATGATAGATCCCGCCGATTACCCTCTCCCGGTAATAGAAAATATACCCGCCCATCATCGCTATCCGCCGCACATCGTCCAGAGGGGACAGCTGGTTCAAAACGTAATCCGCCAGTTCCTCGTAAGGCACTTCCACCGCCTCCTTTCACTGTCTATCCTACCACAAGAAACACGACTACTATCTGTCATGTTTCTCCATCCTTCTTTAACAATTTTTCTCCTAACTCCCTTAAAGCCCGCCGCACCTCTTCTGGCCCCAGCACCTGGGCATCCCCTCGAAAAGACAGCAGAAACCCCACCGCGCTGTCCAGGTGGGTGAACCCGATAGAAAACCGGCACCTGCCGTCCGGCATCTGCGTAAAGGACGTCTCGCCGTAGTCCTCCACCAGCAGCCACTTGTATTGCGCCGGCACAATAGCCTCCACCTGATACCTGGTGGGGAACACCCGTTGGTCGGACAAGTCCGGGTAAGGCGCCTGCCTTTTTGTAAAAGCGCCGCCAAGGGCCAGCCGCGCCATGCGGTCCAGCTTGAAAAGCCGGTAATCCTCCCGGGATTTGCACCAGCCCCACAGATACCAGGCCCCCCACTGGTAAACCACATAGTAAGGCTCCGCCACTCTGTCTGATTCCCCAGAGGGCGCATAGTAGTGGAATTCCACCTCCTTGCCCTGGGCAATGGCCTCCTGCAGCCGGTCGATTTTTTCGGAGAGGGGTTTTTTGTGCCACGCCGCCAGATCAATGAGGACGCCGCCCTCTTGCGTCAGAAAGCCGGGGCCGGCCAGCTTTTCCATCAGCTGGGCGTACTGCCGCGTACCGCTGACGCTGTCTAAGCTCCGCAGCCCTGTGAGAATGGCCTGCATCTCTCTGGACGTAAGCAGGGCCCTGTCCACCCGGCCGCCGCTCATAATAGACACCCCGCCGCCTATCCCCTGGCTGGTGGAAATAGGGATCCCAGCCCTGCAAAGCGCCTCGATGTCCCGGCTCACCGTGCGGCGGGACACCTCAAACACCTCCGCCAAATAGGGCATCGTAACCTTATCCCGCTGAAGAAGGATGGATAAAATTCCAATCAACCGGTCCAGCTTCATCATGCATCCACCTTTCTTGGTACTACAGGCCGCGGGGGCTATTGCCCCGCCAGCCTACCCGGCCGGTTCGCGGCTTAGCCCGCTGTACTTGGCCTAACCAAGTACCCGGCGGACGTCTGCCCCACAAAGGACCTAACTCCTCTATAACCGCGTACGCTTTTCACCTTTTCCATTTTTGCAAAGGAAATTTCATTTGTTCAAGACGGGCCACACAGCCTTGCGTGGTAACAAAGAAAGCAGGGGCGTCCCCCTGCCTTCTCTTTAACTCCTTAATTTTTCTCTTTTCGCTGGAGCAGCACGGCACCGATGATAATGGCCCCTTTAAAGGCCGCGCTGAGATATGGGTCAACGCCAATCAAATTCAGCAGATTGTTCATCACCGCTACAATCAACGTGCCCAACACTGTCCCTACCACAGAACCCCGGCCGCCGCTCATGCTGGTGCCGCCTACAATTACGGAAGCAATGGCGTCCATCTCAAAGCCCGTGCCGGCGCTGGCGTAGTCCATGGAGCCAATTCGGGAGGTCTGAATAATGGCCGCCACAGAAACCAAAAAGCCTGTCAGCGCATAGACCCGGCGCTTCACCTTGCGTACGTCCACACCGGAAAGCCGGGTGGTGCGTTCATTGGAACCAATGGCAAAAACATATCTTCCAAAGGTAGTTTTGTGAGAGATAATATACATGGCTATTGCCAGCACCGCCCAGTAGATAATAGGCATCAGCTGCTGGCCGCCAATTCCCAGGCGGGCAATGCTTTTATAGGCGTCGGGCAGCTCGGTTTTCTGGGTCTTCATGAAGTACTGGGTCACGCTGCGCAAAATCTGCATGGAGCCTAAAGTGGCAATAAAGGGAGGCATCCGGCCGTAAGAGATCAGCAGGCCGTTTCCTTCGCCCAAGAGGCTCCCCAGCAGCAGCGCCGCCACCAAGGCCACCAGAATGGCGGGCACGCCGCCCAGTCCAACACTGGCAAGCCAGCCCCCCTCCGCAGTGTTCAGCAGCACCATGATAAAAGCGCCTACCGTTACATACACCGAACCCACCGACAAATCAATACCGCCGGAAATGATAACAAACGTCATGCCCAGAGCAATAATGCCAATGCCCGCATTGCCTCTGAGCAGCGAGATCCAGTTTTGCAGCCAGTTCTGGAACCATTCGCCGAATGTGCCAAAGTTGGAATTCATAATCAGCACCACGGTCTGGACAATCACCATCACAATCAAGGCAATGCCCGTGCTGAACAGGGGCTTCGTCCGCCACAGTTCCCCCAGCCTCTGGAGCCAACCCGGGGCGCGCTTGCTTTCCGCTCTATCCATAGTTCAAACCTCATTTCTCCTCAAATATCCGCAAGACCTTAAGACCTTGGGGCGCCGCCCCAAGCCCCGCCACCTTTTGAAAAAGGTGGACGAAAACTTTTGTGCCGAATTTTGCCGGTTGTGAACAGGCGGCCGCTGGATGGGAGCCGAAGGTTCCAGATGTCATCAGCCTTAAGGACATTCTTACGGTTCACTCCCCGGTTGGGCAAACATGCCCTTCTTCTTAAACCCGCGTCCACACAGCATATAGGTTCCCCGCCCGCGAGCGCGACGCTTCGCGACTCCGCGAATTGGATGCAACGTCACGTTGCCCCTGAACCCGCGCCTGCACAGCATATAGGTTCCCCGCCCGCGAGCGCGACGCTTCGCGAC
>CANONE010000016.1 GCA_947567585.1 uncultured Clostridia bacterium
TATTCCGGGGTAAATATGCAGATCGTGTGGGACACTGTGTCGGCGGACATTCCCATGCTCCACAAAGAATTGAAGTCCATTATTGAAACTAACGCCTAACAGTCTGGCGGGGCCGAAAGAACCGGCTCCGCCAATTTTTTGTTGCTTTCTCGAAAGAAGTGTGATAAACTCAGTAGTAACAAAATGATTCGTTTTCATCAGGGAGGTTCCTATGAATATTGTCGCCTACTGCCGCGTTTCCACCGACAAGGAAGACCAGCTCAACAGCCTTGAGGCCCAGAAAGAGTTTTTCTCGGAAGACGCCAAGAGTAGTACCGGAGACGTGCTGGGACATCTCCATGCTGACATAACAGCTGCGGCCATCGGTTGACCCCGCCGCCACGACTGTGCCAGCCCCCCAGCTGAGTAAAAGGAGGGACCGGAATCTTGACGCAAGCCGTTTTCTTGGATTTCTACGGCACCATCGTTCATGAGGATGGTGAAATCGTTCAAAGAATCTCGCAGGAAATCGTAGATACCGGCCGGGCCGCATCTCCCGCGGAGGTAAGCGCATACTGGTGGGGTACCTTCCAAAGGGCTTGCCTCTGTGCTTGCGGAGACAATTTCGCCACCCAGCGGGAGCTGGAAACACGTTCGCTGGCCGATACCATCCGGCATTTTGGATCCTCCGCCAATGTGGAAAAATGGAGTAGGACCATGTTCGCCCACTGGCAGAGACCGCCTCTTTTCCCCGAGGCGAGAGAGTTCTTTGCCCGATGCCCGGTCCCCATCTACATTGTTTCGAACATCGACAGAAAGGATATTCAGGAGGCCATCCGTTTTCATGCCCTGGGGCCCCGCAGCGTATTTACCAGCGAGGACGCCAGGGCCTATAAGCCCAACCGGGTTCTGTTCCAACACGCCCTTGCCGCCGTGGGCCTTGCTCCGGGGGATGTGCTGCATATTGGCGATTCCCTCACCAGCGACGTGCGCGGCGCGGCGGACTGCGGTATCCCCGCCCTGTGGCTCAACCGCAGCCGGCGCGCTGTACCCAACGGAATTGAGGCTGCGGACAACCTGTTAGCAGCACTGGGGATGCTCTAGCGCATGTTTACGTTTACATAAGCTGAGTATGGCGGAGACGCCCCAGTCTCTCCAAATCCGCCACATACTCCCAGGCTCCGGCGCATACATATTGAACACCGAAAAGAGGGGTACCCGATTGGACCCCTCCAAGAGAGGTGTCCAATATGAACGTAATAGACGACCGCGCAACTAAGCTAGGGGAATTCATTGTGGAAAACAAGGCCACTGTCCGCCGGGCCGCAAAGCAATTCGGAGTTAGCAAAAGTACGGTGCATAAGGATGTATCGCAACGTCTCAAGTACATCAACCGGGGACTCTACCGGGACGTCAAGAACGTATTGGCGGTGAATAAAGCCCAACGGCATATTCGGGGCGGCATGGCCACAAAGAAAAAATACGAGTCGAAAAAATAGGGCCCTGAGCTGGGGCGAAAAACAGCGCCCGTCCCAAAAAAGGGAGGGGCGCTGTTTTTATAAGCGGGGCGGGGGAAATAGGCGGATCCCAAAACCGTTTTTAGTTCATTCCCTCAATGACAGACTGCGGGTCTAAATAAGCGGCGTCCCGGCGGACTTCCAGGTGCAGGTGGGGCGCTTGCGCCGACTCCCCGGGAACGGCGGTCACTGTTCCAATGGCTTGGCCCATAGAAACGGTCTCTCCAGGGGAAACCAGGAAATTTTCTCCTAGGCCGCAGTAGTAAAAGTCATAGTCGCCATGCTCAATGCGGGCTACATTGCCCAGCATGCTATCCGTGTAGGTCTCCCGTACAATGCCGTTTCCGCAGGCCAGCACCTGCTCGCCGGCTTCGGCGGTGAGGTCGGCGCCGGCGTGGATGCGCCAGTCCTTCATGGTAGGAGAGTAAACCGGGGCCCCCGCGCTGTACGCCTTGTCTACGGACTGGGCGCTGACAGGATAAATAAACTCCTCGCTTATCTCATAGATCGGGCCGTTTACCGGTACCTGAGGCTCGTCCGCTGTCTGGTCCTCCGGCTGTTCCTGGGTGGTAGGCTCCGCGGTAGGAGGCGGGGGCGCGGAAGGAGCGGGCGTAGGCGCGGCGGGCTTCATGGTAGGCGCGGGGGTTCTGACCACGCCCTGATTGGGCTGGGCGGAAGGACGGACAGTAGGGCTGGGGCTTCTGGGAGCCTCGGGGTCCTCGTTGGAGGGGGCGGGCTGAGAGGAGGGAGCGCCGGCTTCCTCTGTTCCAGCGGCGATGTAGCCCTGCACCGCGTCAAAGGTGCTCCATGCGGCAATGCCTACAGCTACCAGGCATACGGCCAGAGCCAAATAGAAACCGTTGCGGCGGGCCTTATTCTCTGAAAAGCGTTTTCCATTCATACCAGACATTCCTTTCGGGGATAATTTCAGATTGAGAGCGGTTTTTGCTCGCATCTGTATTCTGACCCGAAAGCGCTGGCAATATTCAACTGCTGTGGAATCCCTTTTCTTAGAACCTGTACCGATAGGATTTGTGCCTAGGTTTTCCAGCAAATTTTGTCGGTGGCAAGGCGCAAAGCCGAAGGAAATCTTGCGATTTTCAAGGTTTTGCAACGCAGCCAACGGCAAAATTTGCCGAAAAGATGGGTGTAAACTCTTATTGGTATAGGTTCTTAATATGGAAGCGCCTGCCTTTTTTGTTTACTTCAACTGCGCCAGGACCTTGCGCAGGGCCATTCTGCTCCGATCCTCCGCAACGGCCACCAGCTCGTCGCCTGTATGCAGCACGGTGGAGCCATTGGGGATGGTCAGCTCCCCTTCCCGAATCAGCGAGATAACCAGCGTTCCTTTAGGAAAGTCCACATCCTTTAAGGCCATTCCCTCCCAGGCGGTATTGTACGGCAGGGTCATGGAGCAGATCTCCCCTTTCCCCTGGTTCAGGCTGGCAATCAGGTGCGTGTGGGCCGAGTCCGCCTCCTGCTCAATCAGCTGTACGACGATTTCCGTGCTGCTTACCACATCCTGTATCCCCAATGCTCGGAATGTCTCAGTGTTTCTGGGGTCATTCACCCGGGCGATTACCTTTTTCGTTCCAAAATGCCCCTGGGCCAGCTGGGCTGTCACCAGATTGTCCTGGTCCACCCCGGTAACAGCCATCAGGCATCCGGCATTCCGGGCCCCCGCAGCTTCCAAAACAGCCACATTGGTCCCGTCACCCGGAAAAATGGCCGCGTCCAAGTCATCCGCCAGCTCCATGCACCGGGTCCGGTCCTTCTCAATCAGGCTCACCTCGTGCCGCCGCTCCAAGAGGATCCTGGCCAAGTTCCGCCCCGTCTGTCCGCCGCCCACAATAATCATTCTCATCAGTCGATCCTCCTGCTGACCACCACCGCGTCTCCCTCCGCCAAGGGAATATTCCCCGCCGTCTCCTTCAGGATAAAGCGCCCGTCCGGCTTAATCACAGCGAAAATGCCGCAGCCGGGAATGTCTAAATCCCCTGTGGTCCGGCCAAAGTACCTCTTTTCAACAGGATGGGCCTCCAGGGCCACTGTGGCCGTGCCGAAGGTCACCTGGCGGCTCTGCCAGGGGCTCACCAGGTCCGCCACCAGCTTTTCCGCCGCCATATTGGTGGGGCAGACCGTCCGCAGCCCCTTTTCTTCAAAAATATCCTCCCGGGCCGGATCGGAAATCCGCGCGGCCACCCGCCCCACCTGAAAATAGTTCTTTGCAATCTGTACCACCGCGATATTCAAATTGTCGTCCGCCGTGGTTACCGCTACGGCGTCGCAGCTTTCAATGCCCGCCCGCCGCAGCACGTTTAAGTCCATGGGAAAGCCCACAAAGGTCACGCCGCCAAATCCGGCGGGCAGCAGAGCCAGATTTTCCGCCCTTTCGTCCACCACCACCACGCCGTGTCCCAGACTGTCCAGCCGCCGCGCCGTCTCCCGGCCCAGCAGCCCGCCGCCCACAATCAATACGTCCATATCCGTTCTCCTTCATTTTGCTATGGCGGCCAAAGCCGTACCCGCGCCGCTCCCGCCTTTGGACCGGCAAATGAAATCCACCCAGCGTTTCGCGGCCTTTACCGTTCACTCTCCGTCTTCATTGTCAATTGCCGGAGTAGGGGCCGCCGTAGCGCCGTCGGGAGCGGGGCTTTCAGCGGCGGAGTCGGGGTCCGGGGTCTCGGTGGGCGGGGGCGTGGAATCCGACATAAGGCGGCTGTACTCTTCGGCCGTCACATCCACTACTTCTACATAGTCGGCAAACACATAGGCCGTTTTGCCCTGGAACCACACGCTGTACCAATCGTCTTGGGGCGTTTCCGCCATTAGGGCCAGCTTGTCCCCTTCCGTTACCGTGCCTAAAATATTGTCATCCTCATCGGTAGATGTGGAACTGCGTACATTGAGCTCGTCTGTGGTGATCTTCGCGGCTTTGGCCGCGGGGGCGGGAGTGGGCTCCGGCGTGGAAATAGGCGCGAAAGAGGCCGCGGCGCTGCCTAGCGCGCTGCTGTCCTCTTCCTTATCGTCTCCACCGCAGGCGGCTAAACCGCAGGCCAATACGCAGCCAGCCAGCAGCATTGCCGCGCCTCTACGTATATTGATCATTTGAATCCTATGTTCAGGGTTGGCTTTCTTCATTTTCAGCAGCTCCTTTCGTAGTTCTTTACCATATATTTTAACATAATTTGCGGAAAAGTCCACCTGTTTTTGAAATTTTCCGCCAGATTTCCTCAAACGGCTGCATGGAGTTGGAAAACCCCAAAAAAGCCCTTGCTTTCAGAGGATTTCCATGGTATAATACTACCGCCAAAACACACGCCGGGTAATTCGGCTCTGGTCCGGCGGCCCGTCCTGTCCTCCCTTCTTTCTTTAAGAATCCATGGGGGCGGGGTTTGGCCGCATCGGTATCCCGAAAAAATTTTCCCGGCGGAGGAATGAACCAGGAGGTAATAAAAATGGCAGTAGTATCTATGAAGCAGCTGCTGGAGGCCGGCGTTCACTTCGGCCACCAGACCCGCCGCTGGAACCCCAAGATGGCCCCCTATATCTTCACCGAGCGCAACGGGATCTACATTATCGATCTGCAGAAAACCGTCCGTAAGCTGGAGGAAGCTTACAATTTTGTCCGCGACTTGGCCGCCGACGGCAAAAACGTTCTGTTTGTGGGCACCAAGAAGCAGGCGCAGGAATCTGTGAAGGAAGAGGCTGTCCGGGCCGGCGCTTATTATGTCAACGCCCGCTGGCTGGGGGGCATGCTCACCAACTTCTCCACCATCCGCACCCGCATTCAGCGTCTGGCCCAGCTTCGCAAAATGGAAGAGGACGGCACCTTTGACCTGCTTCCTAAGAAGGAAGTCACCAAGCTGCAGCTGGAAATTGAAAAGCTGGAAAAATACTTGGGCGGCATTAAGGACATGAAGTCCTATCCCGGAGCTCTCTTTATTGTGGATCCCCGCAAAGAGCGCATTGCCGTAACCGAGGCCCGCAAGCTGCACATCCCCATTGTGGCCATTGTGGACACCAACTGCGACCCCGACGAAATTGACTATGTGATCCCTGGCAACGACGACGCAATCCGCGCTGTAAAGCTGATCGCCAGCGCCATGGCCGACGCCGTCATTGAAGGCCGCGAGGGCCAGATGGGCGCCGCCGCCCGTCAGGAAGATGAGCCCGCTGGAGAAGATGCCCCCGAAGAGGCCCCGCAGCCGGAAGAATAAGCCCAACCCCAAACCAAAGTAACACAGCGCCCGAAAGCCCGCCTTCAACCGGAACCTCCGGCTCCGAGGCAGCGGCTTCCGGCGCCAAATCGATACAATTCGGATAAAAAGTTTCGTCCACCTTTACAAAGGTGGCAGAGCGCGAGACAGCGTCTCGCGGCCTTAAGAAGGGATGATATAAAATGAATTTTACCGCAAAGGACGTGGCCGCTCTTCGGGAGAAGACCGGCTGCGGCATGATGGATTGTAAGAAGGCTCTCACCGAGGCTGAGGGCAATATGGACAAGGCTGTAGACCTGCTGCGGGAGAAGGGCCTGGCCGCTTCTGTAAAGAAAGCCGGGCGCATCGCGGCCGAGGGCGTGGCCTTTGCCAAGGTCAGCGAATGCGGCAAGGTGGCCGTAGCCATTGAGGTCAACGCCGAAACCGACTTTGTCGCCAAGAACCAGCAGTTCCAGGACTTTGTAAAGACCTGCGCGGACACTGTGATTTATGAGAACCCCGCCGATCTGGACACTCTGCTGGCCTGCAAGGCCCACGGCAGCGATATGACGGTAGACGCCCTGCTGAAAGACAACATCCTTACCATTGGCGAGAACATTAAGGTCCGCCGTTTTGCCCGGTACGAGGGCGCGGTTACCTCTTACGTTCACGCGGGAGGCCGCATTGGCGTCATTGTAAAGTTCGACGTGGACGAGGCCATTGCCGCCGCCGAGGGCTTCAAAACCTATGCCCACAATGTGGCTATGCAGATTGCCGCTTTGAACCCCGAGTATCTGGACGAGGCTTCCGTGCCTGCCGAGCGGGTGGAGAAGGAAAAGGAGATTCTCACCCAGCAGATTGTGGACGAGGGCAAGCCCGCCAACATCGCCGAGAAAATTGTGGCTGGCCGTTTGGGCAAGTTCTTCAAGGAAATCTGCTTGGTGGATCAAGCTTACGTGCAGGACGGCAGCATGAGCGTCAAGCAGTACACAGAGAGTGTTGGCAAGGAGCTGGGCGGTGAGATCAAGATCGCCGCTTTCACCCGCTTTGAAAAGGGCGAGGGCCTAGAGAAGCGCGAGGATAACTTTGCCGAGGAAATTGCCAGCATGGTGAAGTAATTTTACAAATTGAGTGTTTTTTGGGGAGATGTCGGATGGTATCTCCCCTTTTTTGTTTTGAAAGGAGTATACCTATGGTTGACCAACTGTTTGAGTTATTCCTCCGCTGCTTCCCAGAGTACCAGACCACCCGGGAACTGTTCGAAGAGCTGCTTAAGCCTGAAGAGGCACATATTATCGCAGAGTACGCCCAGGGGAAATTGGCAGGGTATGCCATGGTTCATGAAGGGTCGATTCCGGTGCTGTGCGTGGCAGAGGAGCGCCGCCGGAAAGGGATTGGCTCCCGGCTGCTGGCGGCGGCTGAGGACTACATTCGCGGGCGCGGGGCGGAAAAGCTCACCCTGGGCTGCGGCCCCTACTATCTGCTGCAGGGCGTGCCAGTTGTAGGTAATAATGTTCCATTTTTTGAGAAGCGAGGCTACACCGCAGCTTGGACCAGCGTCAATATGGAGCTGTACTTGGATGGATTTGGGCGGAACAGCTTGACCATCCCGCCAGCACCTAAATGCCTGGAGTATCGCTTTGCGGGGACCTCAGACCGCGCGGAGCTACTGGCTGCAGTAGAAGCCGCCGAGGAGGGCTGGGTCAGTGTTTTTGCAGGGTGCAAGGACCCCATTTTTCTGGCGGTTATGGACGGAAAAATCGCCGGGTTTGAAGTCCTCGCCTCAGACGGCGGACGATTCCTGCGGCCTGGGCAGCAAGTTGGCTGTGTAGGCTGTGTTGGGGTGGTCCCGGAACAGAGGGAACGCGGGATTGGTATGGACATGGTCGCCCAAGGCATCCAATGGTTGAAGGAACAGGGTTGCACCATGATTGAGTTGCGCTACGTCGAACTGGAAAGCTGGTACCGTAAGCTGGGCTTTCAAACGGTCGCTTGGCAGTGGATGGGCGAGAAAAAGTTGTCATAGTATAAACAAAATGGCTTCCCCTTTTGGGAAGCCATTCGCTTTCCTTTATGAAAGCAGGTCGCTCTGAGAGAAGCCCAAGCTCTGCAAGGTTTCCGGCCTCTGCCGCCAGTCCTCCTTCACCTTCACCCACAGCTGTAGGTTTACCTGGCATCCAAAAAAGCGCTCCAAATCTGCCCGCGCCGCCGTACCAATTTTCCGCAGCATGCTCCCCTTTTTTCCAATCAGGATTCCCTTGTGGTTGGCCTTTTCGCAGTATAAGGTAACATGAAGCTCTAAAAGCCCTTCTTTCTCCCGCATACTCTCTGTTACAGCCGCCACTCCGTGGGGGATTTCCTGGTCCAGCAGCCGGAGCACCTTCTCCCGCACCAGTTCCGCTGCCAAAACCCGTTCAGGCTGGTCCGTCAGGGTATCCTCGTCAAACAGCCAGCCTCCCGGCAAAGCCAACCGCTCCAGCTCTTCCCGCAGCGCCTCCATACCGTCGCCCAGCCGGGCCGACACAGGAACCACCGCCCGAAAGGCGTAGAGCTTTGAATAAGCGGCGATCTGCTCCATAATAGGCGACTTGTCCGAAAGCATGTCAACTTTATTGATGGCCAGTACCGCCGGTATTTTCCCCTTTTGAAAGCGGGCGATTAAGTCCTCATCCGCCTTAGAAACCGGCGCTCCGGCCTGCACAACCAACAGGCAGGCGTCTACGCCCTCCATGGCGGCGGCTACAGAGCGGACCATATAATCGCCCAGGGAATTTTTCGGCTTCAGCAATCCCGGCGTGTCCAAAAAAACCAGTTGGTTCTCCCCCATGGTGCATACGCCCATAATGCGGGTGCGGGTTGTCTGGGGCTTTTTAGAGACAATGGCGATTTTCTCGCCAATCAAGTGATTGAGTATAGTAGACTTTCCTACGTTTGGCTTGCCTACAATGGCAATGTAGGCTGACTTCTGGTTGTCCATATTTTTTCCTTTCAATCAGCGCTTATCTTTACGGTTTATTGCCTGGATCAGGCTTTTTCATGGAAATCCTTCAGCCTTTGGGCATAAGCCGCTTCCATTTCCGGCCCAAAGGCCAGCTCCGCATGCGCCGCTCCCATGGCATCCAGCAAGCTCTGGGCAAAACAGGGATCTAGCAGCAGCACAGGCCCTAGAAGATATGTGCAGAACAGGTTCCCCTGCCGCAGTCCTTCAAAGGGGCAGCCCTTGTAAAGCCCAACGCCTTTCTTCACGGAAAAAAGCCCTTGGGCTCCTTCTTCGGGCCAAGCCATGGTAAACTGCGACTTAAACCCCATGATTTCTTTTCCCTGATATTCCCCTAAAAAGATACTGTTATGCCGGTGCATCATGTCCCGCCTGGCGTGCAGAGGCAAAAGCCCCAAGCCCTCCAGACGGGATCCGTCCTCATTCTCTATATAGCTGCCGAAAACCTCCCCGGCGTTGCCGGTAAGCAAAAAGACCGTGCCATCCTCTATCAGCTGGGCCAGCCGCTGCCTATGAGGCCGCAGCTTTTGAAGGACCTTTTCCTGGCTGCGTTCGCTCATAGGGCCCATATAGATGAGCGCAGGCGTTTTGGTAAGGAACAGCGGTTCTCCGCTGACCGGCGTGTCCACCCGCTGAACCTCCGGCAGGCATTTTTGCAGGTAATTTACATTGTAAAGGTCGCCAAACAGATTACAATATTCTGGAAAAAGCACTTCAATCTCCATGCCCTATCCCTCCTTGCTGAAAAGCTCTTTCACCTGGTCCTTCACCCGGTTGGCCAAACCAATGGTGTACACATCGTAGAGAATAAAGACCGCCTGGGCCGATGGGTCTAAAACCGCGGCGGCCTCCTCTGTAGCCGGCGTGTGCGCCAAGCGTTCCGGCGGCACTCCCGCCATCAGCAGGCGCAGGTATACGTCCCAGTGCCGGGCCCCGGCGGCAACGATTTGGGTAACGGAGCCGTCCGCTAGAAATTCAAAATCCGCGTCATAATACCAGGCGGTGTTTTCTACAGAATGGGCGGCGTCAAAATAGTCGTCCAAAAAGAGAATGACCGCCTTTTCCCCTGGGTAATCCCGAATGTTTTGGAAAGCCCGGGAACAGGCCACCGGATTCTGCCCTTTGGCCAGGTGGAGAATCACCTTCCGCCCCCCAGCCTCTTCCTCCAGATACCGGGTAGCGCTGATGGCGGCGCCCCCCATGGCCCCGGCAATTTTCTCCGGCGGCAGGCCCAGCTCCCGCAGCAGAGCCACCGCCGCCAGGGAATTGTATACATTGATGAGATGCCGGTCCGCCAAGGGGAAAAGATGGCTCTCTCCCCCATTCTCTACCAGCATTTCGTCCTCTCCCAGAGTAACCGCCGTATACGCCGCCTGGGGCGACGCAAAGCCGCAGGCCGGACATGCCGCCCTGCCAATGTGGTGATACCGGCGGATCTCCCAGTCCAGGGTTTCCCCGCAGCGGGGGCAGGCCCGCACGTCCTGCACAATATTTTCGCTTCCGCTTTCCTCTCCGGGCTGGGCCGCAATGGAGAAATAGACCCGGGGGTTGTCCTGCTTCAAACTGGAACACATCAAGTCGTCGGCGTTGAGAATCAGCTTGACCCCCGCCGGGACGAAGCGGTTCAGAATATCCACAATATATTCCGGGTGGGCGTTGCGTTTGTAGGAATCCCGAAAAATGTTGGTACACAGCAGCAGGTCCGGCTTGATATAGGGCATAGAGAGGTTAGAACTGCGCTCGTCCAGCTCAAAAATGGCCAGCGCCTTTTTGGGCCGGCCTGTCCAGCCGCAGTTGGCAATCAGCGCGGAGGCAACGCCTGTGTCCACGTTGGAGCCGGAGCGGTTGCAGCAGTAATCCACTCCGCAGGCGTCCAGCACGTCCTCTACCATATTGGCTACGGTGGTTTTGCCATTGGTGCCTGTAATGCCGATGACTCTTTCCGGGCGGGGAATCCTCCCCAAAAAATCCCGGCAAAGAAAAATGGCGCAGCCTCCAGGCAAATTGGTACCCTTACGGCCCAAAACGCGGAGCCCAAGCATGGCTAACTTGGACACCCAAAGGGCAAAAAAGAAAGACAGATTCCGTCTCATCGTCTCAGCTCCCATCAAAAGAAGTATGCCTTATTCTTTATTTTACCAAAAAGAAACCGCATTTTCAACCACTTCTTTTGGGTGGGCGCGGCCTCGGACTTCCCAGCGGGGCCGCTGAATTCTTGTTGGATCATAAAAAGCCGCAAGCCTGTACGGCTGGCGGCTGAAAATATCTGTTCCTTTTTCGTTGCCCGATTTTAAAGCCCTCAATGCCTTCAGAACTTCGTAGCAATGTACCGTTCGCTTTCCGCGGGAGAGTAGACGAACTCGTCCATATGAGAGCCCGTGAAAAAGTACTCCGGCGGGCTGGGGCGAGTATGCTCCTGGTCAAAGGTTTCAATAATGATGAGTTTAATCTTCATCCGGGCAGGCAGCACGCTTTTGATAAACACACTGGCCTGCTGGCCCGGGTAGATATTCTCCTTTGGCTCCGCCAGCCCCGCCAAATTGGGCGCCAGCTCCACAAAGACCCCGTAGTTCTCTATGCTGCGGATGATCCCGCCCACCGTCTCCCCCGCTTTGAACCGGGAGGCGTTCTCCTGCCAGGTCCCCAGCAGCTCTTTATGGGAGAGAGTCACCCGGTCTCCCTCTTTGCTTTTCACCAGCGCCCGAATATCCATGCCTGGGAGAAAGCGTTCCCGAGGGTGCTGGATACGGGACACCGAGATGGAGTCAATAGGCAGCAGGGAAGATATGCCGCAGCCTATATCCGCGAAAACGCCAAAGGGTTCCAGGTGGGTAACCCGGGCGGGAATCACGTCTCCAGGGCGCAGGGCGGCTATGTATTGGGACATACAGAGCTCCTGGGCCGCCCGCCGGGACAATAAAGCGGTCAGGCGGCCTTCTTGGTCCCTGAAAAAGTCCTGAATCAAAAAGCACACAGGGCGGTTCACCCGGGAGAGAATGGCGATGTCCCGCACGGTCCCTTCCCGCACCCCCAGGGCCCCCTCTTCCCGAGGGATAAATCCCCTCATACATTTTAGGTCCACAATCAGGTTGTGGCCGCTGTCGCAGAGAACGGCCCTGGCCTCTATCATCCGCTTCTCCCGCATGGCTTCGGAGAGAGCCGGGGGAGACTGTAAAGCCGCGGCATTCTCCGGCGTATCCATCAATAGTCCTTCGGGGTAAAACTGCATGTTCCGCACATCCCTTTCTACGAGCGTGTTTTTTCCGTCGGGATATTCCTCTTCCCGAGCATTCTACAAGGGATTATATGAAAAAAAAACCTGGAAAATGCCGGGATCAGAAAACAGATACGCGGCGTCCCCGCCGGGAAAGGAAAAAGGACCGGCCTTCGCAAGAGGCCGATCCCTTTTCATCTTCTATGTAAGAAACGCTAAAGTTTCCAGGCTATTCTCTCCTCTGTTCAGAGGTCTTTAATCTGAGCCCGGTAGAGCCGGAAGTAGAACACGATACTGGCCGCCAAAGAGAAAGTCTCCGCAATGGGAAAAGCCCACCACACCGCGTCTACCCGGCCAAAGGCCGCCGCCAAAAGCCAAGCGGCGGGAACCAATACCACCAGCTGGCGCATCAAGGACACCACCAAGCTGTAAACGCCCCGGCCCACCGCCTGGAACAGGGTGGAAGAGACGATGCCCAAAGCGGCAAAGATAAAGCAGGTGCAGATAATCCGCAGCGCGGGCACCCCCGTCTCCAGCAATTCCCCGGAAGCATTAAAAATTCCCAGCAGCTGTTCCGGCAGAAACAGGAAAGCCAGCATACCGGCGGTCATAATAACCAGGGCGATGAGACAGCCCTGGAACAGTGCGGCCAGCAGCCGCTTTTTATCTTTCGCCCCAAAATTAAATCCCATAATAGGCAGCAGCCCCTGATTCAACCCGAAAACGGGCATAAACACAAAGGATTGCAGTTTAAAATACAGTCCGAACACCGTGTAAGCCGCCGTGGAAAAGCCGGAAAGGATCGCGTTCATGGCCATGGTCATCACCGTGCCAATGGCCTGCATGACAATGGAAGGCAGGCCCACGGCATAGATGTTTTTCACCGTCTCCCAGCTAAAGCGGAAGCCTTTGAGGGTAATTTCAATGGCATGGGGCCGCACGGCCAGCACAATTAAGCTAAACACCATGGAGATGATCTGCCCGGCTACCGTGGCCACCGCCGCGCCTACAACGCCCATGGCGGGCATCCCGAACCAGCCAAAGATAAAAACCGGATCCAAAACAATGTTGGCCACCGCCCCCACCAGCTGGAACACCATGGGCCACAGCATGTTGCCGGTAGCCTGGAGAATTTTCTCCACCATAATCACCACAAAGCAGCCAAAGGACAGCACGCAGCAGATGGAGATATACTGCACGCCCATATGGACGATCTCCGCGTCCGTTTCAAACATGCGAAAAAAGGGCTCTGTAAAGAAAGCGCCGTATATTGCGAAAACCAGGGAGGTCACCAGCCCGAGAAGAATGCCGTGGGAGGCGGCGGAACAAGCCTCCTGCCTGCGGCCCTGGCCCAGCCGCCGGGAAATCAGCGACGTAACGCCCACCGCCGTGCCCACCGCAAAGGCGGTAAGCAGATTTTGTATGGGAAAGGCCAAGGAAACCGCCGCCAGAGCCTTTTCGCTTACCTGGGAGACATAGTGGCTGTCCACTATGTTATAAAGAGCCTGCACCAGCATAGAAAACATGGCCGGCAGCGCCATGGAGAAGATCAAAGGCAGCATTTTCGCAGTACCCATCCGGTTTTGGGTTTGCGCGTCACCGCTCATCCTACCACATCCTTTTCCTCATTTTTCTATCCACAATTTTCCCTCTACTAGCAGGGTTGTTATGCACATACTTATATAGTATAACATGAGCGTGCCCATTTTGCAACCATCATCCGGCAAATTATGGGGGCTTTCTGCTCTTTTCCACCTAAAACTCTATGATCCTATTCCAGGGAAGCCAACTTTTCCTCATAGCCCTCCACAAAGTACCGCCTATTTTTTCTGCCCCGCACCACAATCTTGTGCCCCTCGGCCTCCAATTTTTCCCGCTGTGCCTCTATCCCGCCAGGATATTTGGGGTTCAGCTCTCCGCCCGCTTTCAGGGTACGCCAATAGGGCGTTTCATCCTCCCGCCGCTGGAAGCTGGCCCATGCCGCAATGGAGACGAATATGCCCGCAGTAATGGGTTCGGTGAAGTCTCCGCCGTTTTCCCGGGCCAAGCGCTCCCGCAGCGCGCCTACAGTCGTCACGCTTCCATAGGGCACCCGGCGCATCAGCCGGTCATACGCAATGGGCGGCGCGAAAAACATCCGCGTTCCGCCGTATTTCTCAATGGTCTTAGGGTCTGTGACCGTCTGGAACTTTGGCATATCCTTGCTGTTATGAAGCATCGCGTTGAAGTCCTTTTGATCCTCGTTTGCCATGCGCTTTCCCTCCTGAAAACGATCTGTAGCTGGATCCGGCCACTATGCCGCTTGCCCGCAAACCGGCCCCAGCGCTTTTAAACATGCTTACTATAGGACATTTCTCCCCAAAATGCAATGAGGCTGTTTTGGAAAAAGCAAAAAATAGCGGCCCCGGCAGGGCCGCCATTTATCTATTTTAAAGCTGCCAGGGATTCCTCTATCATCCGGACCTTTTCTTTTAGCTTCTCTCCATTGTCCCGCACGCCCTGGACCACCTTTTCCGGGGCCTTGCTCATGAAGGTCTCGTTGCTGAGCTTTGCGTTGACTGTTTCCAGCTGCTTCTGGGCAGAGGCCAGCTCCTTCTCCAAACGGGCGGTCTCGGCGGCCTTATCAATCAGATCCTCCATAGGCAGGTAAGCCTTACAGGCGGCGGTAACCACAGTCACGGCTCCCTCTGGAGCCTGGAAGCTCCCTCCCGTCTCCACGCCGCTGCAAAAGGCCAGCCGGGCAATGGCGTTTTTCTCGATTTCGAAAGCCTCTGGCTGCGCTGTCTCAATAAAGAGATGGGCTTTCCGAGAAGGGGGCACGTTCATCTCGCTGCGCCGGGTGCGGATACCGGTAATCAGCTCCATCACCTTTTCCAGTTCCTTCTCATCCTGGGGGAAATCCAATGCCGGATCAAATTCCGGCCAAGGAGCCACAATCAGGGCATCGCCCACATGGGGCAGGCTCTGCCAGATTTCTTCTGTAATAAAAGGCATAAAGGGATGCAGCAGCTTCAGCGTATTCCCCAAGGTCCACACCAGCACCTGACGGGCCCTTTGGGCGGAGGCTTCCTCCCCGCCGTTCATCCGAAGCTTGGCCAGCTCGATATACCAGTCGCAGAAATCTCCCCACAGATAGTCGTAAACCTTCTGCACGGCTACGCCCAGCTCCAGTTTTTCCAGGTTGTCGGTGATTTCCCTGGCCACCCGGTTGAACCGGCTGACAATCCACTTGTCCTCCAGCTCCAACTGGTCCGGCAGAGCGCAGGGCACGTTTTTCCCATCAATATTCATGCGGATAAACCGGGCGGCATTCCAGATCTTATTGGCAAAATTCCGGCTGGCGGCCACTTTTTCATCGGAATACCGGGTGTCGTTGCCGGGGCTGGTGCCGGTAATAATGGTCAGGCGCAGGGCGTCCGCCCCGTACTGGTCGATGACCACTACCGGATCCACGCCGTTGCCCAGGGATTTGGACATCTTCCTGCCCTGGGCATCCCGCACCAGGCCATGGAAGAGCACCGTGTCAAAGGGCGCCTCCCCCATCTGCTCAATACCGGAAAAGATCATCCGGGCCACCCAGAAGAAGATGATGTCATAAGCCGTGACCAGGGTATTGGTGGGGTAAAAATATTCCAGGTCCTGGGTCTTCTCCGGCCAGCCCAAAGTGGAGAATGGCCACAGCGCCGAGGAGAACCAGGTATCCAAGGTGTCCTCATCCTGATGGAGCTCCCCTCCGCAATGAGGGCACTTCTGGGGCTCATCTTCGCTGACAATAACTTTCCCGCAGCCATCGCAGTACCAGGCGGGAATCCGGTGGCCCCACCAGATCTGCCGGGAGATACACCAGTCCTTGATATTCTCCATCCAGTTATAGTAGACCTTCTCCATGCGCTCCGGGGTGATCTTCACCCGCTTCTCACGCACGGCTTCAATGGCGGGCTTTGCCATGGACTCCATCTTTACGAACCACTGGGTAGAGATACGGGGCTCCACAGCGGTGTGGCAGCGGTGGCAGGTCCCCACATTGTGCTTTAGGGGCTCCACTTTAATCAGGTAGCCCCCCGCCTCCAAGTCCTGTACAATCCGCTTGCGGGCCTCCACATTGGTAAGCCCCTGGTATTTCCCGCCGTTTTCGTTGATGACGCCGCTCTCGTCCATCACCGTGATAACCGGCAGGCCGTGGCGCTGGCCCACCAAAAAGTCATTGGGGTCGTGGGCGGGGGTGATCTTCACCACGCCGGTGCCAAAGTCCATTTCCACATACTCGTCCGCCACAATGGGAATTTCCTTGTTGACCAGGGGCAGAATCACGTTCTTGCCCACCAAAGCTTGATAGCGCTGGTCGTCCGGATGCACCGCCACGGCGGTATCTCCCAGCATGGTTTCGGGGCGGGTGGTTGCCAGCTGGATGTAGCCGGAGCCGTCCGCCAGGGGATAGCGCAGATGCCAGAAGGAGCCGTCCTTCTCCTCAAACTCCACCTCCGCGTCGGAAAGGGCGGTTTTACAGTGGGGGCACCAGTTAATCATCCGCTCGCCCCGGTAGATCAGGCCCTTTTCATAGAGCTTTACAAATACGTGCCGCACCGCCCGGGAGCAGCCCTCGTCCAGGGTAAAGCGCTGGCGGTCCCAGTCGGCGGAGGAGCCCAAAAGCTTCAGCTGCTCGGTGATGCGCCCGCCGTATTTCTCATTCCACTGCCAGGCCCGCTCCATGTACTTTTCCCGGCCCATTCCTTCCTTGGTAAGGCCCTCTTTCGCCAGGGCCTCCACAATCTTTACCTCCGTGGCCAAGGCCGCATGGTCGGTGCCCGGCAGCCACAGGGCGCTGTAGCCCTGCATGCGCTTCCAGCGGATGAGCACGTCCTGGGTAGTCATGTTCATGGCATGGCCTACATGGAGCTGGTCGGTAATATTAGGCGGGGGCATCATAATGGTATAGGGCTTTTTATCCGGGTCCACCTTGGCGTGGAAGTAGCCGCCCTTTAACCAGAAATCGTAAATGCGGCCCTCCACCTCTCGAGGCTCATAAGCCTTTGCTAATTCCTTTTCCATCTTTCATATCGTCCTCTCATTTTTGGTTTTGCTCTGTCAGGCAACCCTCTTAAGGTCGTAGGGCCTTGGGTCTCGTCTGCCGGCTCGGCCGGTTCGCAGCTTGTCTCCCATTGGGAGACACTCACCCCTACAACCCGCAATCTTTGAAAAGGGCGAAGGTCTCCAGTGGAGACTGTTCTGAGCCGACCGAGCCGACAAAACTTTATGATCCGTTTTTTTGCGATTCCGCCCCGTTAGCTTTCTGTGCGGAACAGATGGCTTTTTGTATCTGTCACTTCGATCTATTCTTCGTCCAGTTGGCTCAGACGGGATAGGATAGTGGCGGCTTCGCAGCGGGTGGCGCCCTTCTGCGGGTTGAAGTTGCCGTTGTTGTCGCCCCGGACCAGGTCTAGCCCCTGGCAGGCATAGACTGCCTTCCAAGCCCAACCTGCGATATTCTCGTCATCCTCGAACATGGTATCAATCGCGTCGGTCCCGCTTTGATTCAGCACAGAATTGTAGAGAACTACGCAGATTTCCTGCTTGGTAATGGGCGCCATAGGCCGGAAGCGGCTTCCATCCCCCTGCATCAGGCCGCTCTCGCTGGCCCAGGCCACCGCCTTGGAATACCAGGGGCGGCCCTTGATGTCCTCGTAATCGGCCCAGCTCTGGTAGCTGTCTAAGTCCACCCCCGCCATATTGGCCATCACCGTGGCGAACTCGGCCCGGGTGATATTCTTCCGGGGATGGAAGTTTCCGTTTTCATCGCCCTTAAAGTAACCCAGCTCCGCCGCTGTTTCCACAGTCTCATAGAACCAATCGGCCCGCGTTACGTCGGGAAAGCGCAGGGGCGGGTACTCTTCCCCCAGATACTGATAGGCGGTTTTATTTTTGGAAGGGTACGGCGTACCGGAAACCTTTACCCCCGCGTCGGTAAAGGGGTTCTGCTCCTGGTGCGCGGGCTGCTGGGAGAAGGTATTCCCAGAGAAGGGGGTTTCGGACCCTACCAGAAAATACGCGTCCTCCCCCGGCTTATTCTGGCCGTCGTCCCAGGTAAGGTCCAGATTATACCACAGCCCGTCGTCCATTTTTACATTGTTCCACATGTGAGTGGGGCTGGAAACCAGCAGGCAGGGGATATCCAAGAGCCCGCAGACCAGTTTCATGGCCTTGGAGTAACCGTCGCAGACAGGCTCGTACGCGTCCCCGCCCACTAACGCGCTGTAGGCGCTATGGCTGAGATCTTCCTCCAACTGGGTAGTCGTCACATGATTGTAGGTACTGCGAAGGGCCAGCTGGTCATGGGCGGCCTTCAGCTTGGAATACGTATCCGGCTGCGCTTTGGCGGCGTCCGCGACGGCCTGGGCCTCCCGCATCATTCGGGTCCGCATGGACTCCTCCTGCCCCCCATAGATCAGGGGAAAACCGTAGTAGGGAGTGGTAACCGTCACCTGGCTGGTCCCCGGGTACCAGGAAAGATAAATCCCATATGTGACGCTGCCGTCCAGCCACAAAAGGTCCGGGCGGTCATAGCGCAGGGCTACCACGGCGGCGCTCAAGTCATTGTTAATGGCGTCATAAGCGGCCTGGGCGGCGGCGTCGGCCGCGTAAAAGTTGCCTCCGGATATCCGTCCGTTTACAGCCGCGTTGGTAATGCCTGTGATGCCGCACTCTACCGTATAAAAGCCGTTCTGCACAGGGGCCCGGGTAATGCTCTGAATGGAAATCCCCTCCAAAGCCTTATAGCAGGCTTTCTGCCGCGTGCTTAGGCAGCTGTACATAGAGCCGTCTATAGCGGCGTTGGCCGGAGACCGGTACAAGGGGCTTTCAACGGCCCCGCCGGCATAGTCCGCAGCGTTCTCTTCCTCCGCCCACTCTATCTGCGCGGTAACAGGGCCCTGTACCCCGCACTGATCCCCCGCGGCCAAAGCCGGCAGCGGCGGGACAGCCGCAAGCAGCCCGCAGAACAAAACCGCCAACAGCCGCTTCGGTCTTCCCTTAAACATAGGCAAACACCTCTTTCTTGACTAATACCCTATCATTATCCCCTAATTCTGCCAGGATGTCAATGGGAAATTTTCTCAGCGGAGGCCCGGAGAAAGCCATGGTTTGCCCAGTATTTTAAGCAAAACCGGCGGCTGTTAAATTGTGAACAAAAAATGAATTACCGCTTAATTCCCCAAAGGGGCTTGCAAAATTCGGGAAACTGTGGTAAACTGTTACCGTTTTGTAACCATTGTCTTTGTTCCCGGCCGTTTTCGCAGGCCAAAGGGGACCCTAGAAAAACCTTTGACTTTCAGAAATGCGAGGTACATAATTATGGATAAAAAGAAACGGTCCGTCTTCTCTAAGAGGCTTTGCCTGCTGCTGGCGGTTCTCATAGCCGCGGCGGGGCTTCCGCTGGCAGGGCTGGGGCTTTCCGCCAGCGCGGCTTCCACCCCCACCTCTCTGGGGCTGGCCCAGCATGGCCTAAACGCTTACAATGACGGCTGGGTCTATGAGTTCGGCGCTAAAGGCCAGCAATACGGCGATACCCGTGCCTCCGACTGCGCCGGGCTGCTTTACGCTTACTTCTCCGATTTAGGCGTGGGCGGCTGCGCGGGAGGCGCTACCTCCCAGGTAACCCAGAACTGCATTTTCTCCGACAGCATCTACGACCCCTATGGCGTTCCCCGGATTCACGGGCTGGCGGTAACCGTTTTCGACGTCTATGACCCGGAAAGCGGTATTTACGGCCATATCGGCATTTATATCGGCAATAACGAGGCGGTGGACAACTCCGACTACGGTACCAATATGGTCCGGGGTTCCATTTACAAGCGGGACTGGGCTTCCTGGCACCTTTTTGACAACGGCGTCATGTATCCTAAGGACGGCTGGTATGTTTTCGACAATAAGATGGTCCATTACACCGGCTATGAGTATGATATCAACACCATGGTAGACGGCTACTACATTGGCGAGGACGGCTTCGCCCAGGGCCCTGACGGTCTGCCCGCTCCGGTGGACGAGTCTATGATCTCTGATTACTATGTTCCTGCCAGCGAGGTGCGGGACTGGCTCTACGCCACTGGCTGGGATGGCGACGACACGCCTCCCGACGACCCCAACGTACCAGAGTATCCTGGCGAAGACGATCCGGCCCCTGTCCCCGACCCGGAAGAACCCATAGTGATTACCGGGGAAATCAATACCAGCTCTGTTAACATGCGGGGCGGCCCCACCACGGATTCCCCGGTGGTAACCATTCTACATAACGGGGACAAGCTTACTCTGCAGGAAGCTGTAGAGGGCGGCGAGGCTTCTCTGGACGGAAGTTCCTCTACCCTTTGGTATCCCGCCACAACAGAAGGGGGCGCCACCGGCTATGTTTCTTCCCTGTTCGTGAATGTATCCATAAACGCTCCCAGTATCACCAGCGATGGCGAAAGCGTTGTGATGAGAGCCGGGGGCGCGGATATCTACTATACCACCGACGGCAGCGAGCCCACGGTAGATAGTATCCCCTATACCATTCCCATTTACATGATGGGCTACACCTACAAAGCGGTGGCGGTCCATAACGGCATTGTGGGGCCGGTGGCTACGGCCACTGTGCTTTCCAACGGAACGATTTTTGACGACTTTACCTATAACGATTGGTACGCCGCTACGGTGGACAAGGCTGTGAGCCTGGGCCTCTTTAACGGCACCGGAAATGGAAAATTCACCCCCAACGGCGTGATGACCCGGGGACAGTTTGTCCAAGTGCTGGCCAATCTCTCCGGCGAAGATGTGTCCGGCTATGAGTATCCGGGCGAGGCCATTTTCAGCGACGTATCCCAGCGGGACTACTTCTACCACGCGGTAGTGTGGGCCGTTGAGAAGGGAATTATTGACCGGGGCAGCGGTAAGTTCAATCCTAAAGCTGAGCTTACCCGGGAAATGATGTGCGTTATGCTGGGCCGGTATATTGACGGTACCCTGGGGCTCCCTGTCGGCAGTATTTCTGGGGACCAGCTCTTTACCGACGATGGTGAAATCAGCGGCTGGGCCAAAGAGTACGTCTATGCCCTGCGGGATATGGGGATCGTCAAGGGGGCTGGAAACAATATGTTTAACCCCAAGATTACCGCCACCCGGGCCGCGGCCTGTTCTGTAATTATCGGCTATTACACCCAGCACGCATCCGAAGGGATCGGCCCTGTGCCTGCCGGCCGGTGGTAAGCTAAGTCATTTGAAATATGTGGAAGCTGCTTTATTCTCCCTCATATGCGGAGTATAAAAGCAGCTTTCTTTTTTATGCGGTATTGGCCCTCGTGATGGACAATACCGCATAAAAAAGAAAGCTGCTTTTATAAGATCGGAAGAGCGTCGTGTAGGGAAAGAGTGTAGATCTCGGTGGT
>CANONE010000017.1 GCA_947567585.1 uncultured Clostridia bacterium
AAAAAAGTCAAAAAAGGGGTTGACTTTTTTTGCATCTTTTGGATTTATCTAGTATTTTTCAAGAAAGGTCATGGATTTTTATGCCTATTCGTATTCAGGCGGATCTTCCCGCCATTGAAGCCTTGGAATCGGAGAACATATTTGTTATGACGCATGAGCGCGCGGCCGGACAGGACATTCGTCCTTTACGTATCGCTATACTGAATTTAATGCCCAACAAGGTGGAAACCGAGACCCAGCTGCTCCGGCTTTTGGGAAACTCGCCCCTACAGGTGGACGTGGAGCTCCTGCATCCCGCTACCCATATCAGCAAAAACACCAGCCCTTCCCATCTCAACCGTTTTTACAAGACCTTTGCGGATGTGCGAGAAAAGCGTTTCGACGGAATGATTATCACCGGCGCTCCGGTGGAAAAGCTCCCCTTTGCCGAGGTAGACTATTGGCCGGAGATGTGTGAGATTCTGGATTGGAGCCGGGAGAACGTTTACTCTACTTTATATATATGTTGGGCCGCTCAGGCGGGACTATACTATCATTATGGCATTGAGAAGCACCCCTTGCCCCAGAAGCTCAGCGGGATTTTCAGCCACCGGGTACTTAATCCCTATCATCCTCTTATGCGCGGCTTTGATGACAACTACTTTGCACCCCATTCCCGCTATACCCAGGTACTGCTGGAGGATATCCAGGCGCACAGAGAGCTCATCCCCCTGGCCGTTTCCCATCTGGCCGGGCTGCACATCGCCGCGCAGCGGGGCGGCCGGCAGATTTTTGTCACTGGTCATGCGGAATATGACCGGGACACCCTGGCCAAGGAGTACTTCCGAGATCTCAACAAGGGGCTGGACCCCCAAATTCCCTACAACTATTTCCCCGACGACGACCCCGCCCAGACCCCGCCTTTTACCTGGCGCAGCAACGCTCATCTGCTGGTGTCCAACTGGTTGAACTATTACGTTTACCAACAGGTCCCCTTCGACTTTCTCAGTGAGGGCCAGCCATGATCCTCACCAGCGCGCTTCAGGCGCTCCTCATGGAAAACGGCGCGGATTTGGTAGGCTTTGGCGATTTGGGCCCGCTGGGCATGGACGGGCTGGACCGGTGTCTGGCACTGGCCGTACGGATCCCCGCTTCTACAATAGAAGAAATAGCGGCTGGGCCCACTATGGGATATTACCGGCAATACCACGCGTTAAACGCCAAATTGGATGTGTTAGCGGAGCTGGCCGCTTCCTATATACGGGAGCGCGGCTTTCGGGCCGTGGCGCAAACGACCACGGCGGTGGTTGAATCCGCTGGGTACCGCACTCCCTTTCCCCACAAAACCTGCGCCACCCGCAGCGGCCTGGGCTGGATTGGCAAATCCGCCCTGTTGGTAACCCCGGAATACGGCCCCGCCGTACGCTTGAGCTCTGTCCTGACCGACGCCCCCTTTGACCGGCTGGGCCAGCCTATTAACGCTTCCCTCTGCGGGGCCTGTACCCGCTGCCGGGACAGCTGCCCCGGCAGCGCCATTCACGGGGCCCTCTGGGACATAAGCGTTCCCCGGGAAACCCTGGTAGACGTGGAAGCCTGCCGCAAAGCCGCCCGCGCTTTAGCCCAGAAGGCTATCCATAAGGAAATCACCCTTTGCGGCAAGTGCATAGAAGTCTGCCCCTACACAAAAAGAAACGGAGGTAACATTCATGACGTATGACGGCGTTTTATTCGACTTGGACGGCACTCTCTGGGACGCCACCCCGGCGCTGGAAAAATCCTGGGCCGAGGCCCTGCGCCCGGAACCGGACGTGCCCCGCCCCCCCACCAAAGAGGAACTGGAAAAGGTGATGGGCATGACGGACCGCCAGCTGGTCTCGGTGATTTTTCCCCAGGTCAGCATGGAACGGGGCTTGGCTCTCTTTCAAAAGTGCTGCGATGCGGAAAACGAGTACCTGCGGCGGCACGGCGGCAATCTATATCCCGGCCTGCCCGCTACGCTGGCCGCCCTTTCAGAGAAGATGCCCCTGGCCATTGTCAGCAACTGCAACCTGGGCTATATCCCCGCCTTTTTAGAGGCGCACCAGCTGGAACGCTACTTTGCCGGCTGGGAGTGCATTGGCCGCACAGGCTTGGACAAGTGGAAGAACATCCGTCTTGTGTCCCAGCGCCTGGGGCTTAGGCGGCCCGTATACGTAGGAGATACCTCTATGGACCAGGACGCGGCCCAAAAAGCGGGGGTCCCCTTTATCCACGCGGCCTATGGCTTCGGGAAGGTGGAGGGCGCGCCCGCTGTCCAAAGCCCCCGCGATCTGCTGGACATGCTGCTGCCATGAACATGGAGCTTCTATTCTCCAGCTTCCCCTATATTACCGGGGAAGCCGTCACCCTGGCGCAGATGACGGAACTGGATCTAGACGCCCTTTGGGCAGTGCTGGGGGATGAGGAAAACTTCCGCTACGCGCCTACCGGGCCCCTGCCCTCCCCCGCCCACTGCGCCCGAAGGCTGCTGTCGGCCCAAGCTATGTTTCGGGACCGGACGGCGGTTATGCTGGGCATTTATCCCAACGGCGGCGGGAATCCTATGGCGGGAATTTTCGAAATCTACAATCTGGAGCCTCAGACGGAATCCGCCACCATCCGTTTTACCCTGGCCCGGCGGTACACAGGCCAGGGCTATGCCAGCGGCGCGGTGCGGGCCGCCGTGGACTACCTGATGGCCAGCGCCGGGGTCCACCGGATTCAAGCTTACGTCCTCCCCGCCAACTACCGGGGAGTCTTGGTCCTGGAACGCTGCGGCTTCGTCAAAGAGGGCACTATCCGGGAAGGCTTCTTCTGGCCCGACAAGGGCATCGTCGACCTCAGTATCTACTCCCTCCTCCCCACCGACTTCCGCCGCGGGCGGAGCGCCTACGTTTTTTGAGACCTGGGGGACTCTGCTCTTCCCTGCCAGCCGGCCGGCGGGGCGGCAAAGACCCAAAGCCCCGCTGCCTCCCCGGATTCTAAAAAACTCTTTTCTTCCAGCGGTTCTTGTGATAGAATATAAGCGGAGCGATTTATTTATTCTGACCGGGCGGGAACAAGCCTCCCGCCTGGGGCATGGAGGGTTTCGCAATGGTCAGTAGGATATATGTGGAAAAGAAGCCGGGGTTCAATGTGGAGGCGCTGGGGCTGCTCGCCGACCTCAGGCAGAGCCTGGGGCTGCAGGGCCTTACGGACCTGCGTATTTTGAACCGCTACGACATGGAAGGGCTGAGCCCGGAGCAGTTTCAGGCTGGCGTAAAGGCTGTGCTGTCCGAGCCTAATGTGGACGATGTTTATCCGGAAGATTACCCTCTGCCGGACGACTACCATTGGTTTGTGACGGAGTATCTTCCCGGCCAGTACGACCAGCGGGCGGATTCTGCCGCCCAGTGCGTGCAGCTGCTGGTCGGCGGCCAGCGCCCCCTGGCCCGCACAGCCAAGCTCACCGGGCTCAAGGGAACGCTTTCCGACGAGGACTTCGCCCGGGTGAAGTCCTACCTGATCAACCCCGTGGAGTGCCGGGAAGCCTCCATGGAAAAGCCCGACACCCTGGCTATAGAAAGCCCCAATCCCCCGGATGTGGCTCGAATCCAGGGCTTTACCGGCTGGGACAAGCCTCGGATGCAGGCGTTCTTCGACTCCATGGGCTTTGCCATGACCCTTTCCGACCTGCTCTTCTGCCAGGACTATTTCCGGGACCAGGAGCGCCGGGATCCCTCCGTCACCGAGCTGCGGGTCATCGACACCTATTGGAGCGACCACTGCCGCCACACCACCTTCCTCACCCGCCTGAACCGCATGGATGTGGAAGACGGGCCTCTGAAGGAAGCGGTGGAAAAGGCCATAGCGGATTATCTCTCCCTGCGGGCCCAGCTCTACGGCCCTGATACGGACCGGCCTGTCTCTCTGATGGACATGGCTACCATCGGCGGGAAGTATTTGAGCAGGAAGGGCCTGTGCCCGGACCTGGATATCAGCGAGGAGATCAACGCCTGCTCCATCCAAGTGAACGTGACGGTGGACGGGGAGACGGAGCCCTGGCTGGTGCAGTTTAAGAACGAAACCCATAACCATCCCACAGAGATCGAGCCCTTTGGCGGCGCGGCCACCTGTTTAGGCGGCGCTATCCGGGACCCGCTTTCCGGCCGGGCCTATGTCTATCAGGCCATGCGGGTCACCGGCTCCGGGGACCCTACCGTGCCTGTTGAAAAAACCCTCCACGGCAAGCTGCCCAGCCGGAAGATTACCACCGGCGCGGCTCAGGGCTATTCCAGCTACGGCAATCAGGTGGGCCTTTCCACCGGCCAGGTAACCGAGCTCTACGACCCCGGCTATGTGGCCAAGCGTTTGGAAATCGGCGCGGTGGTTGGCGCCTCCCCCAAGGAAAACGTCCGTAGGGAGCGGCCCGCTCCGGGAGATATCATCGTCCTTTTAGGCGGGGCTACCGGCCGGGACGGCATTGGCGGGGCCACCGGCTCCAGCATGGCCCACACGGAAAAATCCGTGGAGGTCTGCGGGGCCCAGGTGCAAAAGGGCAATCCCCCCACCGAGCGGAAGATTCAGCGCCTGTTCCGGAATCCCGCCGCCGCCAAGCTGATTAAGCGCTGCAACGACTTTGGCGCGGGGGGCGTGTGCGTAGCTATCGGCGAGCTGGCCCCGGGACTGGAAGTGGACCTGGACAAGGTTCCCAAAAAGTACGAGGGTCTGGACGGCACCGAGCTGGCTATCTCCGAAAGCCAGGAACGCATGGCCGTTGTGCTGGCCCCGGAGGACGTAGAGAGCTTTCGTGCTTTAGCTGCGGAGGAAAACTTAGACGCCCAGCCCGTAGCGGTGGTCACGGAAAACCCCCGGTTGAAAATGAATTGGCGGGGCGACCAGGTGGTGGACCTTTCCCGGGCATTTCTGGACACCAACGGCGTCACCCAAAACGCGGACGCCCGCATCCAGGCCCCCCAAGGAGAGAATTATCTCAGCAGTGCGCCCGCCTGCCTGCGGGGTAAGTCCGGCAAGGAAGCACTGCTGGCCAATATGGCCCGGCTGGAGGTATGCGGACAGAAAGGGCTGGTGGAGCGCTTTGACTCCAGCATCGGCGCGGCCACGGTGCTGATGCCCTATGCCGGTCAATACCAGCTAACTCCCGAGGAGGCCATGGTGGCGAAGCTCCCCACCGCCGAAAAGGACACCGACGACGCCACTGCCATGGGCTACGGCTATATTCCCGGCGTGGCAAAATACTCCCCCTTCCTGGGCGCGGCCTACGCGGTGGTGGAAAGCCTTTCCAAATTAGCCGCCGTGGGGGCCGACCCCCTTACCGCCCGGCTCACCTTCCAGGAGTATTTCCCCCGCCTGCACGACGACCCCGCCCGCTGGGGCCAGCCCACCGCCGCCCTTTTAGGGGCCCTCAGCGCCCAGATTGGCATGGGCCTGCCGGCTATCGGCGGCAAAGACAGCATGTCCGGCTCCTTTGAGGATCTGGACGTGCCCCCCACCCTGGTGAGCTTTGCCCTGGCTATGACCAAAGCCAGCCGCACCCTCTCCGCCTGCGTGCGCCATCCCGGCACCCAGCTGGCCTTGCTGAAAATTCCCGCCAACCCCGACAGCACGCCCCATTGGGAGCGCCTGCGCAAGCTTTATGAAAGCGTCTTGCAGCATATTCACTGCGGGGATATTATCGCCGCCGGCGTGGTCCGGGAGGGCGGAGCCGCGGCCTGCGTCATGCGGATGTGCTTTGGCAACAAGCTGGGCTTTAAGTTTGAGAAGTCCCTGACCCCGGAGGAGCTGTACGCCCCCTGGCAGGGCTCCCTGGTGGTGGCCCTTTCCGCCGAAGCGCAGGTAACCAGCGGCGTGCTGCTGGGCCGCACCACTGGCTGCGAGGCGGTAGAGATCCAGGGCGAGAGAGTCTCCCTGGACCGGCTTATCAGCGCCTGGACCGGCACGCTGGAAACTGTGTTCCCCAGCAACGCGGCCCCCGCCCCCATCCCCCGGGACGTGCCTCTCTTTACCCAGCGCGGCAATAGGGCGCCCGCTATCAAGGCCGCCAAGCCCCGGGTGTTCATCCCTGCCTTTCCCGGCACCAACTGCGAGGTGGATTCCGCCAGAGCTTTCCAGCGGGCAGGGGGCCTGCCCCAGGTACTGGTGGTCCGGAACCTGTGTCCGGAGGATATTGAGGAGACCGTCCGGCGGATGGAGGAGGCCATTCGCCAGAGCCAGATCATCATGCTGCCCGGTGGTTTTTCCGGCGGCGACGAGCCCGAGGGTTCCGGCAAGTTTATTGCCACCACCTTCCGCAACCCCCGCATTGCCGAGGCTGTGGCGGATCTTCTGGAAAACCAGGACGGCCTGATGCTGGGAATCTGCAACGGCTTCCAGGCCCTGATCAAGCTGGGGCTTCTGCCCTATGGCAAGATCGCCCAGCCCTCCCCCGACGCCCCTACTTTGACCTTTAACTCCTTGGGCCGCCACGTCTCCCGGATGGCTTACACCCGGGTCACCAGTGTGAAATCCCCCTGGCTGCGGGAAACCCACGCGGGGGATGTGTTTACCATTCCCGTCTCTCACGGGGAAGGGCGCTTCGTGGCGGACGAAAAGACTCTGGCCGCTCTTATTGAAAACGGCCAGATCGCCACCCAGTATGTAGATCCCGACGGGGCCGTCAGCGGGGATATTCTGTGGAACCCCAACGGCTCTCTGTGCGGCATTGAGGGAATTACCAGCCCGGACGGCCGGATTCTGGGGAAAATGGGCCACTCGGAACGCCGGGGCCGGGACCTTTACAAGAATGTGCCCGGGCATAAGGACCAGCACCTGTTCAAGTCCGGCGTTGAATACTTCAGATAGCTTATAGCGCTCTGCCTCCGTATAAAAAGTAAGCTTTCCCCATGTCATGGCCGCCGCGGGAAGCCAAGCTCCGCTAGGAACCCCGCTGGCAGTGGATAGGGATGGCGGCGGGAAAAATGAGGATCGATTGAAAGGACCGGGCTAGGCGAAACCTGCCCCGGTCCTTTTCCTGTAGACGCTCTGGGCCGCAAAGAGCGCCGCGCTGCGGCATAGCCGCAGCATAATAAGATTTTATAAAAGCATCTGAAGGTTGACAATATCTTTGGGCTCAAATTCCAATTTCTTTTTTCTTTTAAACAGTGTATAATGGAGGAAAAGAATTTGAGGTGCGTTTTACATGGAGATTGTTCCCGTAACCGAAAACAGGAAGCGCTATCTTCCGCTCCTTCTTTTAGGGGACGAGCAGGAAAGCATGATCGATCAGTATCTGGAGCGGGGGGATATGTATATTCTGGAAGACGGCGGCCAGGTTCAAGCCCTCTGCGTGGTAACCGACGAGGGAAGCGGCGTACTGGAGCTTAAAAACATAGCCACTGCTCCCGCCGCCCAGCGCAGAGGCTATGCCAGGGCTATGATCGATTTTCTCTCAAAAAACTATCAGGGGCGGTTCCACACTTTACAGGCCGGTACCGGGGACAGCCCCCTGACCGTTCCTTTTTACGAGAGCTGCGGTTTCCACCGGGCTTTCGCCGTCAAGGACTTTTTTACCCAAAACTACGACCACCCTATCTACGAAGCGGGCGTCCTGCTGCGGGATATGGTTTACTTTCAGCGCCCCCTCTAAGCGGCCCTATTGCAAAAAAAGGATGTGAGCGAATTGGCCAAAAGGCGGAAAAAGCAATACTCTATTGGAAATACCAGCCGGGGGAAATTGGGGCTGGGCCGGCGGAGCATGTTTGTCTCACAGGAGAAGCAGGCGCAGCACCAAGCCGCCCGGCGGCTGAAAATCTGGTCCCGGGTGGTAGGCGTGATTTTGACGCTGGGGCTGGCCGGGCTGGCCGCGTTCTTTGTGTGGTACGGCCTGGTACCCTACTTTGTAAATGAACTGCGCCCGCCGGCACAGTCTGGGGAATCCTCCCAGGTCTCCCAGGCCGAATTGCCGGACTACGATGAAATGGGTCTGCCGGAGTACGGCAACGACGTTAACCTTTTTGTTATCAATCAGACCTCCCCCGCCACAGCGGAATATGCCCCGGCCTCCTTAGCCCAAGTGGAAAACATTCAGGTGGACGCGCGGATTGTGGACGCCCTGCGGCAGATGGTTTCCGCCGCCAAAGACGACAATCTGCCGCTGATCTTTTCCGAAGGCTACGTCTCCTACGAGGAGCAGGGCAGGCGCTTCCAGGAACAGGTTCAGGCCATGATCGACGAAGAGTCTCTTACCGCCGTCATGGCAAAAACCAAGGCCAGAGCCGTCACGCCCATGGCTGGCGAAAGCGATTTCCAAACCGGCCTGTGCCTGCGGCTGGCGGCGGACAAGGAGACCTTTAGCCTCTCGAAAACCTATACCTGGCTGAAAACCAACATGGGCAAATACGGCTTTGTTTTTCGCTATCCGGAAGATAAGCTTGACTATACCGGCGTGGAACCGGACCCCACCGTTTTGCGCTATGTCGGGGGCAAGAACGCCTCCGCCATGCAGCAGCGTTCCATGTGTCTGGAAGAATATATTGACAATCTGGATGAACACTGATCTTGTGAGAAGGACCCGGCCCTCTAAAAGGCCGGGCCTTTTATATTCTTGAATCGCCGGCGTCCTTCCGAAACAGAATAGACTAATAGGCAGTTTTCCTCTTGACATTTGCGAACGCATGTTCTATAATAGGCACATAGGAGGCGATTGGGGTGGAAAACGGGATCTTGCATGTGGATATGAATAACTTTTATGCCTCAGTGGAGACCCTATACGCGCCCCAGTACCGGGACGTGCCTATGGCTGTGGCGGGGGACAAGGAAAGCCGCCACGGAATTATTCTGGCGAAAAACATGCTGGCAAAGCAAAAGGGCGTGCAGACAGCCGAGCCCATCTGGCAGGCCATGCGAAAATGCCCGGGGCTGCAATTGGTACCGCCCCATCACCAGCGGTATGCCCAGTACTCCCGAATGGCCAAAAAAATCTACTGCCGCTATACCGACCGGGTGGAAGCCTTCAGCCTGGACGAGTGCTGGCTGGACGTCTACGGCAGCGAAAGGCTCTTCGGCTCCGGGCGGGAGATCGCGGAGGACATCCGCCGCCGGGTGCGGGAAGAGCTGGGCCTCACCGTGTCCATCGGCGTTTCCTTTAATAAGGTCTTCGCAAAGCTGGGCAGCGACTACAAAAAGCCCGACGCCGTAACGGAATTCGGCAGGCGGGAGATGGAGACGGTTATCTGGAAAATGCCCTGCGCCGACCTGCTCTTTGTGGGGCCCAGCACCGAAAAAATATTGAAAAAGTATGGTATGAAAACCATTGGGGACATTGCGAAAATGGAGCTGCCTGTTATGCGCCAGCTTATGGGCCGCATGGGCGAAACCTTGTGGATCTACGCCAACGGCCTGGATGATTCCCCCGTTCAGAATGTAGACGCCCACGAGGAACCCAAAAGCATTGGAAACAGCACCACCTTGCCCCGGGATATTACCACGGAGGGAGATGTGCGGGAGACGCTTTTCAAGCTCTCGGAAACCGTGGCCAGCCGCCTTAGAAAGCATGGCATGCGTACAGGCGAGGTGCAGATCACCATACGCAGCGGAGATTTCCAAGAGCTGCAGCGGCAAAAACGCCTGGCCTCCCCTGTGCAGGACAGCCAGTCCATCTACCAGGCGGCTGTGGAGCTCTACAAAAAGGAAAACGTCAAGTGGTCTATCCGGCTTTTAGGCGTGCGGGCCGGACATCTGGTCCACAATGGCGAAGAGCAGATCAGCCTTTTCGCCGGCACGGACGGTCTGGAACGCCGCGAACGCCTGGAATCCGCCGTAGACCATGTACGGGAACGCTTCGGTTCCGAAAGCTTACAGCGCGCTTTTGTCATGGAGCGCAAGGATGGCGGGAATTAGGCCGCAGGAGTTTTGAGTCTCACCTGCCGGTTCAGCTCCGACAAAATTCGGATAAAAAGTTTTCGTCCACCTTTTTCAAAAGGTGGCGGGGGGTGGGGCAAAGCCCCACCACCTCCAGAAGAAGGAGGCGCACACCAAATGGATCTGTTTGAAAAGCTGGAGATATTGACGGATGCGGCGAAGTATGATGTGGCGTGTACGTCCAGCGGGGTGGACCGGCCGGCGGTAAAGGGGAAGCTGGGAAACGCGGTAAAGGCGGGGATCTGCCATAGTTTTGCGGCGGACGGGCGGTGCATCTCGCTTTTGAAGGTGCTGATAAGCAATGACTGCGCCTATGATTGCAGCTATTGTGTAAACCGCCGCGCCAACGATGGCCCCCGGGCCACCTTTACGCCGGACGAGCTGTGCCGGCTGACCATCCAGTTTTACCGGCGGAACTATATCGAGGGGCTTTTCCTCTCTTCGGCAGTGGTGAAAAATCCCGACTACACCTGTGAGCTGATGCTGACAGCGGTACAAAAGCTCCGGGAGGAATACGGGTTTTGGGGATACGTGCATGTGAAGGCCATCCCGGGGGCCAGCCCGCAGCTGACGGAACGGCTGGGCCGGTACGCCGACAGAATGAGCGTGAATATTGAGCTGCCCAGCGGGGAGAGCTTGAAAAAACTGGCGCCCCAGAAGAGCAAGGAGAAAATTTTAGCTCCTATGAGCCAGATACGGGACGGCATCGCCCAGAACTCGAAAGAGCTGGTAAAGTATAAGGCCGCGCCCCGGTTTGTGCCGGCGGGGCAATCCACCCAGATGATCATCGGCGCTACCCCGGAAAGCGACTGGCAGATCCTGCGGCTGACAGAAGGGCTTTACAAAAAATTTTCTTTAAAGCGGGTATTTTTCTCTGCCTATATGCCGGTGGTCCAAGACAGGGCCCTGCCCGCCCTGGACACGCCGCCGCCTCTGCTGCGGGAGCACAGGCTCTATCAGGCGGATTGGCTGCTGCGGTTTTACGGCTTTCATGCCGGGGAGATTTTGGACGATGAAAATCCCAATTTCAACCCCTTCCTGGACCCCAAATGCAACTGGGCGGTGAACCATATGGAGCTCTTCCCAGTGGAAGTCAACCGCGCCCCCTATGAGATGCTGCTGCGGGTGCCGGGCATTGGGGTAAAAAGCGCCAAACGCATTCGGGATGCCCGGCGGCAGGCTAAGCTGGACTTTGAAGCCCTTAGAAAGCTGGGGGTTGTGCTGAAACGGGCCCGCTTCTTCATTGTGTGCGGCGGCCGGTCTATTTCCCCTCTGCCCACGGACAACCCGCTGGTAATTGCCGGGGCTATCAGCGAGCGGTCGCCGGTGCAGCGGGAGAAAATCGACGCGCCGGAACAGCTCTCGCTGTTTGCGCCAGTACGGGAGGACGGAGTAAAATGTCTGACAGGGCAAATTTAGTATACCGGTATGACGGCAGTTACCAGGGGTTTCTGTGCTGCGTGGCGGAATGCTTTAAAGATAAACGGCTGCCCCACGCCATTGGCCTGCTGGACGAGCCCCAGGGGACGCTGTTTGGCATAAAGGCCGTGGAAACAGACCCCCAACTGGCCCAGCGGGTGGAGGAGTCCATACGCAGAAGGATCTCCCCCCTGGCGGGCGATATGGTGCGGCAGGGGTTTCTTTCCTGTATGGAGCAAAAGGAGCTGCGGCTGACCCGGTTTATTCTGCTGGGCTATAAGCATGGGGCCAAGGTCACTGAGATGAGCGTCAACGACGACGTACACGCCATCAACAAGGCGCTGCTCTACCTGAAAAACGAGGCCCACTACCATGTGGAATTTCTCCGGTTCGCGGACTGCGGCGGTGTTTTGGCGGCCATGATCACCCCGAACAACCGGGTTCTGCCGCTGATTGTAGGACATTTCTGTGAGCGGCTGAACACGGAAAGCTTTATGATCTTCGACAAGACCCACGGCATGGGCTTCCTCCATGAAGCGGGAGGAATGCGGCAGGAGTTCTTCTATGCGGAAAGCGTAGACCTTCCAGAACCGGACGAAGAAGAGGAGCGGTACCGGAGCCTTTGGCGGCGGTTCTATGACACCATCGCGGTGGAGGGGAGAATCAACCCCAAGCTTCGCCGGAACCATATGCCCATGCGGTACTGGCCCAATATGACGGAGTTCCAGGAGGGCGGGCGGTGACCGTCCCCGGCCGTTTCCCTTCTTTACAAAAAGGAAGGCCCCCCAGCGGGAGCCTTCCTTTTCTCTTGTAAGCCGCTAAGCAATTTGTGAGCCGTTTGGGAGCGATACAAAGATTTTTCCCCGGCCCCTTGCCCGTTTACGGTGCGTTAACCGCGCCCATAAAGAGGGGGAGCCCGCCAGCGCCAAATACGGAAAACAGGAAGGGACGGTCCAGGATAAAATCCATCTCCTCGTATTCCGGAGGGATCATGGCGGACATACGGTTCGCAAAGGCCACTACAAAGGACGCGCCAGTGCAGCCCTCCTCGTCCACCGAGACCCGGGTGGCGCCCTTGACGGCGCTTATAATCAGCTCCTCATCGGAAAGAGGGGTAAAGTCCGCCCTGCCAGACTGGAAAATGTCCGTAACTCCCAGAGCGGCCAGGTTTTCCTTCATATCCATTTCGCTGGATATGTCAAACTTGGGAAGAGATAAAGCGCCGGAGATATACTTGGTGTTCTGCCAATCGTTCCACATGGCGTTCCCATCCTGTATGCCGGCATACCACCGGATAAACGCCTGGTATTCCTCATCCTCCAGCAGCTGGCTGGGAGATACCCCCTCGTTGGGCAAAACCAGCAGCATGGTGTCCGGCGTAAGCGACAGGCTGACAGCCCCAAAGTTTTCCCCCCAGTAGTAGGCGGATTGATTGTCCCGGTTCAAAAAAGCGCAGTCCACGTCTCCTTGGCCGGTATGAAAGGGCATTTCCTCCGTCCTTTCGGCGTCGAACTGTTTTTCCCAACCTGCCTTATAGTAGAACGTGCTGCAAAGAGCCAAAACGCACTCCATGGGAAACTCCTGCCCGGCTGCCTGCTCTTCCAAAAGCCCGTGGGTCTTCTCGTTAAGCCAATCCTGCAGCATCTGGTTATACTCCTGCGCGCCCATGTCCCCCCGGTAGCTGTCGGCATAGTATTGGGCGGCCAGGGTATCCAAAACCGGCTGTTTGAAAGCGGCGTTGTTATCCAGCCACACAGAGTTGGCCAAAAGGGCCTCCCGTCCCTCTTCCATATTGCAGGAGTAGGTATATTCCCATGCCAGCTGGGCCCTCTGCCGCAGCTCTTCCATACTCTGGGAACCCAAAAGGTCTAAAAGCTGCTGGCGGCTGTTGCCCTCCGTGATTTCCGCCACCATGGCCAGCATCATATAGAGGTTCAGGGGGGAATACACCTGGTTCTCTTCCTGGTCCGCCAGCAGCTGCTGGGCGCTGTCCATCCAAAACCGGAAGCTGCTTTTGCCAAAATCCGACTGGATATCATAAAAGCTGACTGTGTCCTCCGCCTCCGCCTCATCCGCCGGATTGGGATATTTCGCGGTGGCCAGCGGCACGTTTCCGGTAAGGGCGGCCCTTTGCGGGGCAACCGCTCCCTGGCCGGAGACGGCGTTATAAATGATCAGCACGGCCAGGGTGACCGCCAGCGCAGCCGCTATGGGACCGGCCGCTTTCATCCTCCGCTTCCGCTTGGTTTCACCAGCGGCGACCACCAGCTTGTGGTCGATGTTTGTTATGGCGTTAAAAATATCCTTGGCTTTCATATAGAATAGCCCTCCTTTTCCAATACTTTTTTCAATTTCTGCCGTAAGCGAAAGGTCCTCTGGGAAAGCTCCTTGGGGGTCTTGTCCAGTTGTCCGGCCAGCTCGCTGACGCTTCTGCCATACCAGTACCGCAGCACAAAAAGCCGCCGGTCTCCCGGGGGCAGCGTATAGAGCCAGCCGCTGATCACCTTTGAAAGAGCGGCGGAGTCCACCTGGGCCTCCAGACTTTGAGAATCCGGCAGGCAGTCTTCCAGCTCCTCCAGCAGGCAGGCAAGGCCCCCGCCCCTCTTCCCCGCCGCGGCCTTTCGAAAACGGCTGATGGCCAGATTCCGAATCACCCGGCCCAAAAACGCCTGAATGGACGCAGGGCAGGCCGGGGGGATGGCCTGCCAGAGAGCCAGCAGCGCGTCGTTGACACACTCCTCCGCATCCTCTCTGGCGTCCAGCAGATCTCTGGCTATCCGATAACAGAAAGCTCCATACTTACGCTTTACTTCGCTGATAGCTGCCTCGTCCCGCTGCCGGAGCAGCGATAAAATGCCTTTGTCCTCCATGGCGCACCCTCTTTCAAAAAGGCCCTTAATTTATATAGTCGCAATTTTAGCCGGAATATTGCAAAAAATTTTTTACAATCCTTTCAGGCACAAGAAAAGGGCCAGCAGAACGAAATCTGTCAGCCCTCTCTTACAGTGTGGAATATATGTCTAGCCCATTTAGGCCAGCGCCTTTTCTATAGCGCCCAGCACCGTGTCAAAATCAGCCTCTGTCACCAGTAAGCTGATCTCTACCTCGGATGTGGTAATCAGCCGGATATCCGCCTTGGTGCCGGAAATGGCCCCGAATACTTTTGCCGCGATGCCTGGCGTATTCTTCATAGCGGGGTCATATACCGATATCTTGTGGTTCACGGAACTGACAATTACATTTACCTGGGTCTCCTGCTTCAGCCGCGTGGTAAAAGCCAGCACATCCACCAGATCGTTATCGGAGATGGTAAAGGAAAGCCCCGTAAACGCCCCGTGGGTGGGCGCCATGGAGATCATGTCAATATTAATGTCATATTGGGCGATGGATTCAAAAATCTTCGCAATGGAATCTACCTGTGCGGGAAACCCCACCAAAGTCACCAAGGTGATATTATCTACTGTACTGATAACCGTATTCGCGCTCATTTTTTCTCTTCCTTTCCGCGGGAAGGCCGCGGGGCTCTGCCCCGCACCCTGCCGCCTTTTGAAAAAGGTGGACGAAAACTTTTTCTCCGGGCTTTGCCGGTTTTGTTCCTTTGGCTCTGCGGCGGCGCCGAAAGTTTGCACGGAAAGCGCCAGCTGCCGTTTTAAACTAAAAAAAACCAGCATAAACAGTTGCGGCCTTAGCCAGTCTGAATAAGATGCGACATGTCATAGAGGCCGGCGGGCTTTCCCGCCATGAACACAGCGGCGTTGACAGCTCCGGCGGCGAAGAGCTCCTTGGATTGGGCGGAATGGGAGAGGGTAATCACCTCATGGTTGCCGGCAAAAATCACCTGATGCTCTCCCACAATGGTGCCGCCCCGCACGGAATGGATGCCGATTTCCCCGCCCTCCCGCTTTTTTCGCTGAGAGTGGCGGTCGTAGGTATACTTCATGGCATTTTCCCGCACCTGGTTCACCGCGTCGGCCAGCATCAAGGCCGTGCCGCTGGGGGCGTCGATTTTCTGGTTGTGGTGGGCTTCCACAATCTCCACATCAAAGCCGGGGCCCAGCACCCGCTCCGCCTGTTTGGCCAATTCCACCAGGAGATTGACCCCCAGAGACATGTTCCGGGAATAGAACACCGGCAGATCATTGGCCGCCTCTTCCACTGCATGGACTTCCTCCGGGGTATACCCGGTGGTACACAGCACAGCGGCGGCAGCGTGTTGGCGGCAGAAAAGCAGAATGGGCTCCAAAGCGCTGGGATGGGAAAAGTCCACTACCACATCCACGGGCTCCGTGACCTCCCGGACGTCCCGGTAAACCGGAAACTCCGCCTCTCCGGCCCGCAAGTCCACGCCGGCCGCAATGCGGCAGTCTGTCCGCTGCCGCACAAAATCCCGCACCGCAGCCCCCATCTTGCCGCCGCAGCCGCTGAGAAGAATATTGACCATTTTATCATTCCTTTGCTTTCTTTACTCTGGTCCTTACCTGACGGCACAGGTCGCACACCGACCAGCACCGGCTAAGGTCCGGCGTTACCCCCGCCTCTTGCGCCAAAGCCAAAAGTCCCCGGGCCCCGCCGGCCAGCAGCGCTTTCGCGCAAGGGTCCGTGTAGGGGTCATAGCGGGCGGCAATCTCCGCCATGGATTCCTCCAAGAGATTCCCAATGGGATAGGCGCAGGCCAGCACGTCCCCGCTGGGTTCAATGGATAGGGAGCGGATTTTGTCCAGGGGCTCGGTGTAGGGCCGCGAGCCGCAGGTATCGTTTTTGTCCAGGGCCGGGGCGGGATAGTACCGCGCCAAATACTCCACCGCGTTCCCGGCCATAAAGATATCGTTCCCTTCTTCCACTGGCAGACCCAACCCCGCAAACCCTGCCAGAATCTCCCGGGTCCGGGCGTTCCAAGGGTTATCATGGGCTTCATTCACCACCCAGGCGGGAGAAAGACGCAAAATCCCCGGCGAGGCCGCCTCCAGGCTCCGGGCAAAGTGCAGCACCGGCTCCAAGGGAATCGTCTCCTGGTGAAAGGCGTCCACAGAAAGGAGCACCTCGTTCACCCCAGCTGAAACCAGCTCCCCCGCCACCTGCCGGACGCGCTCCGGCCTTTTGGAAAAGTAGCCGTTGGTGATTACCTGCCGGGCGGGAACGCCGCAGTCCCGGGCAACGCTGTGAAGGCCGCAAACCACCTCTGGGTACAGCAGGGGTTCGCCGCCAAAGGTCATGACGGACCGGATGGGATAATGCTCCGCCAGCCACCGTATGGCCTCTTGGGATTCCGCCAGCGGCACATGGCGCGCCCCCGGCTGGTTGATCCGCGCCCCTACCGAGCAGTGCTTGCAGCGGCCGGGGCAGTAAAAAGTGGTCATGAGCTCTATGCGGTCTACTACTAAATACTTTGATAAATTCATAACTTTTCCTCTTTCCATCGCAAAATATCGCGTTTTCTTTTAGATTCCATTCTTTGCGTGTGAAAGCGGTGCAGTTATGCGCAGCTCTTTGAAGGCCACGGGACGCTGTCCCGCACCCTGCGAACTTTTTGAAAAAAGTTCGATCAAAAACTTTTGCTCCGAATTTCCTTTGGTCCGTACCGCTAGCTTGCTGGGCGCGGCCGTTGGCTTTTGGGGTGGAGCAGATGTTTTACCCGGTGCGGGCCGCTGCGTAACTGCACCGGGTTGTTACGTCGTTTTTTGGTCCTCATGCTTTCTTGCCTCTCTTTTTTGCGTTTACCGAGCGAAATCAATTTGGAGCAGCTTGGTTCCGCTTGGCAGCTGGTTTTCCGCGCGTGCGATTCGTCTATAGCCTATGCTGCCCAGAGTTTGTGTCAGCTCGTTCTCTTCCATCTGGTGGTGAATACCCGCCAGCTGGTCGAAGGCGTGGAGATAGGGCGAATCAGACACCCAGCTTTCACTGGCGTTTATCTGGATAATACAGGAAACGTAGTTTGGAGCCACTTGCTGAACAGCCTTTTGAAAACAGGCATATCCAATATATTCAATAAGCAGATCAGCCACCAGCAGCTCCGCCTTTGGAAGCCGGTCCGCCTCCTCCAAAAGGTCCAGCTGTACACATTCCAGTATGTCTGCAAGCTCCCCATACCTCTCCCTGACCGCCGCCAGGTATTCGCCGTTAATATCCACGCCCACTACTTTGTGATACTTGTTCCGGTCCATGTGCTCCAGTCCGTTCCCACCGGCAATGCCTAAAATAACAGCGGAGCTTATCGGATATGCGTTGAACTGGTTCCTCATCATCCGGTTCAGGCACTGCAATTGCATAACGGAATCAAATTGCATGTGATTTTCGTAATCAGACAGCGGGATTTCTTCCCAAGGGTTCGCCATGGTACGTCCTTTCCAAATTTATTGAATCAGCCCGTGCTTTCTCAACATAGCGCTCAGGGCTTCCCTCTTGTCTTCGGGCATGGTGGTCAGGGGGAGGCGGCAATGATTGGTGGAGAGCATTCCCATCTGCCACAGAGCCTCCTTAATGGGGATGGGATTCACATCCATGAAAAAGCCGTCCATTAGGTCGATGTACTGGCTGTTCAGCGCCCTGGCCGTAGCCAGATCACCGTCAAGGGCGGCCTGAGCCAGTTGGTGCATCACTCCAGGCAGGGCGTTGGAAAACACGGAGATAACGCCCTTGCCCCCCAGGGCGATTACGGCCAGAGCCTGGTTATCCTCCCCGGAATACACAGCCAGATCATCCCCGCACAGGGCAATGGTCCGGGCCACGGAGGCGGTATCCCCGTTGGCTTCCTTGGTAGCCACAATATAGGGGTTTTGAGAAAGCGCCCGGTACGTTTCCGGCAAGATATTGCATCCGGTACGGCTGGGCACATTGTACAGAATGCAGGGCAGCTCCACACAGTCCGCGATATAGTCAAAGCTCTCGACAAGCCCCTTCTGAGAGGTCTTGTTGTAGTAGGGGGTCACCAGCAGCAGGCCGTCTACTCCCAGCTTTTTGGCTTCCAGAGACAAGTCCACACAAAAGCGGGTATCATTGCTGCCCGTCCCCGCGATAACCGGGATGCGGCCTTTGACGCGCTCCACAATAAACGCGATGGTCTTTAAGTGCTCCTCCGAACTCATGGTAGCGGCCTCACCCGTGGTGCCGCAGGCAATAATGGCGTCTGCACCCCCTTCTATCTGAGCCTCTACCAACCGCTCCAGCTCATCCCAAAGAATCTCCCCACACCGGTCAAAGGGCGTTGCCAGCGCGGTGCCCACGCCAGTAAAAATCGTATTCTTCATAGAGATTACCTCCTAGAATGCTTGTAGCTCGCGGGGGCTTTGCCCCCGTACCCCCACCACCTTTTGAAAAAGGTGGACGAAAACTTTAATCCGACGTTTTGCGGATTTGAAACGGTAGCTGCCGCCACGGGGCCGAAGGTTCCAGGGGTTACCGGCCTTTAGGGATCGGGCGCCCAGCTGGCAGTTGGGTGGAGCCCCGGTAACATCTAACGGATCGCGCTGGCTCAGCTAGCAAGTTTCCCGCCAAGGTAGCGCGACACTTTGCGCACCCCCGCGAAGCGGATGCAACGTCACGTTGCCTCAGTCAAAATATCCCAGCTTGCATAAGAGTTCGGCCATGAGGAGGCCGCCGCCGGCCGCGCCCCGCAGGGTGTTGTGAGAGAGGCATACGAACTTGTAGTCATACTGGGTGTCGGGGCGCAGGCGGCCGGCGGAGATGGCCATGCCGCCTTCCAGGTCCCGGTCCAGCTTGGGCTGGGGCCGGTCGTTTTCGGTAAAGTAGTGGATAAACTGCTTGGGGGCGCTGGGCAGGTCCATCTCCTGGGCAGGGCCCTTGAATTCATTCCAGCGGCGGATGATCTCTTCCGCGCTCACCTTCTTTTCCAGGGAGAAGAACACAGCGGCCATGTGGCCGTCGGAAACAGGCACCCGCAGGCACTGAGAGGTAATGGAGGGGCTGGTGGCGTTGACGATGACGCCGTTTTCCACATGCCCCCAGATCTTTAAGGGCTCCTGCTCAGACTTCTCCTCCTCGCCGCCGATGTAGGGGATCACATTGTCCACAATTTCCGGCATGGTCTCAAAGGTTTTGCTGGCGCCGGAGATGGCCTGGTAGGTGCAGGCCAGCACCTTGGTAACGCCCAGGTCCAGCAGAGGGTGCAGGGCGGGCACATAGCTTTGCAGGGAGCAGTTGGACTTAACCGCGATAAAGCCCCGCTTGGTGCCCAGGCGCTTTCTCTGGTGGGCGATCACCTGGTGATGGTCCGCGTTGAGCTCCGGCACGATCATGGGCACATCCGGGTCGCCCCGATGCTGCTTATTGTTGGAGATAACAGGGCACTCCATCTTGGCGTACGCCTCCTCCAGGGCCGTGATTTCCTCCGACTTCATGTTTACCGCACAGAAGACAAAGTCCACCAGAGAGACGATTTTTTCCATATCCGCCTGGGCGTCGTAAACAGGCAGACCCGCCATGCTGCCAGGAATAGGAGTAGGCATAGCCCAGCGGCCCTTTAAAGCTTCCTGATAGGTTTTTCCCGCAGACCGGGCGCTGGCGGCCAAAGCCGTCACTGTGAACCAGGGATGATTTTCCAAAATGGTGGCGAAACGCTGGCCCACCATACCCGTACATCCAATGATACCGACTCGATATTGCTTCATTCCTTAACAATCCTTTCCATTCATCTGGAATGGCGGTTGCAATCCTTCCGCGCATCCTCTATAATAATCCTTGTGTATCTTTCTTATAATACCCCAGATTGCCTCTCTTGTCAATTTTTTCAGTCCCAATATACTATGATTTTTTGTGGTGGAGCGTGAGCCATATGGAAAAGCCTTCTATGAAAACCAGCGATTTTTACTTCGACCTTCCCCAGGAGCAGATTGCCCAAACCCCTATAGAGCCTCGGGACGCCTCCCGGCTGATGGTGCTGCATAAGGACACCGGGGCCGTAAGCCATCATCATTTTTACGATATCGTCGATTTCCTCCGCCCCGGCGACTGCCTGATCTTAAATGACTCCAGGGTACTGCCCGCCCGAATCTACGGGATCAAGGAAGATACCGGGGCCCATGTGGAATTTCTGCTGCTGGAAAACAAAGGGTCCGATCTCTGGGAAGTCCTGTGCAAGCCGGGGAAGCGGGCCCGGGCAGGCAGCCGCTTTGTCTTTGGCCAGGGATTATTTACCGGAGAGGTCGCCGGCGTGCAGGACGACGGGAACCGTCTGGTACGCTTTTCTTATGAAGAAAAGGAATCCTTTTTCCATTTGCTGGATCAGGTGGGGCAAATGCCCCTGCCGCCTTACATTAAGGAAAAGCTTCAAAACCAGGAACGCTATCAGACCGTCTACTCCCGGGAAACCGGCTCCGCGGCGGCCCCTACCGCGGGCCTCCATTTCACTCCGGAGCTTTTGGAGAGAATTCGGAACAAGGGCGTTGAGACGGCCTTTGTCACCTTGCATGTAGGTTTGGGCACCTTCCGCCCGGTAAGCGCGGAAAATATCGCCGACCATAAAATGCACGCCGAGCACTACTTTATGCCCTCTGAAACCGCCGCGCTGATTAACCGCACCAAGTCCCGGGGCGGCCGGGTCGTCGCCGTGGGCACCACCAGCTGCCGGACGATTGAGTCTGTAGCGCAGAAGGAGGGCCGCTTTCAGGAGAGCGGCGGATGGACGGACATTTTCATCTATCCCGGCTACCGCTTTCAAGGTATTGACGCGCTGATTACCAATTTCCACCTGCCGGAAAGCACCCTGATTATGCTGGTCTCCGCTTTGGCCGGGCGGGAGCATGTGCTGGCAGCCTATCAAGAAGCGGTGAACGCGGGGTACCGGTTCTTTAGTTTTGGGGACGCCATGCTTGTGCTGTGAGCAAAAAATTTTAGAGGGAAAAGCCCGCGAAGGTGCAGGAATACTGGGGTTTCGCGGGTTTTGGGGAGAAATCCGGGGAAACGGCAAATCAATATAGGATTCCCTCCTATTACCCCTCCTGCTCAATCTGCATTGT
>CANONE010000018.1 GCA_947567585.1 uncultured Clostridia bacterium
AACTCCAGAGAAATATTTTCCTGATTATGAATACATTTACCTCGTAATTCACAGCCACACTTACCACAGGGTATTACTATATGGATATCTCCATATCCTACTTGGAATCTCAACATAGTAATAGCTCCGCATAAATTGCATTTCAAAAAAGTGAAGTGACCATATTTCCCTCCTAAAATCATCTTTTGTGGCTGAAAGAAGCAATTTCCGAAAAATATTATATCACATAGCCCACCCAAAAGCTAGAAATAATTTCATGTAAGCGGTATACAAAAAAGCATACCGCGATTCTCTCTTGCTATTGCCCCGGGGATATGATACACTTGTAAGCAAGAAAAAGCTATGTAGGAGGTTCATCCTACGGTTATTGGCGACGGAGCTTTACGAAATTGTGATATGCGGCCTTACCTCACAAGGCGCCTCTCTGACTACCTTATCCCAAAGCCGCTTGAACGCGATCTGTGTCATAGGCCGCCCATCGGCGCAGGGGACAACGTGCAGGCTCAATCGGGGTGCCGCACCCAGAATGGCTTGCAGTGGCTGGGGGATGGGGATGACACGATGGGAAGGTTTTGTCTTCAATTCCGACACCGGGTCGGGCTGGTTGCCCAGAAAGGTAATAGCCCGGTGCGCCAGTTTGTCCCCTGGATGTCACTCCATTCTCGCTTTTAAGGGAAGTATTGGGTACAATATCGTTGTGGAAAGTTGGATTTGCAGTGCAAATTCAATCTTTTGCGATAATGCGCCCTGCCCGGCCCATTACTTGCCGCTCTTGGTGTCGACTTGGTGCAAATAAGTCGTGAGTACCGGGGGCGGCTTTTTATTTACTGCTGTCCGACCAAGTGATTCGATGCATAATCCGAGGCCGCGCTCCATACGTGCAAAAGAGCTGATTTAGAAATTTTTTCAAAAAGAATAGCAACAGCCGCCCTAGAGTTCTACTCTCTAAGGCGGCTGCTATTTCATCTGTCCGGTTCTCCTATTTTAACGCCGCGTCCTGCAGCTTGTCAAAGGCGGCCATGCACTCCTCTACGCTGGCCCCTTCCAGCAGCTGGCGTACAATCAAGCAGGTATTCCCCCACTGCTCCACCTTCATGCCCGCGTTGGATCCCAAAACATAAACGCCCTCTTCAATCCTATCGTTGAGCGGCTTTAAGGCGGGAACGCATTCCACCTTAACATTTTTTGAAGGAGAGATGACCCGGTTGGTTTCAGCGTAAAGCTGCAGCGCCTGGTCGGAAGTCATGACATTCAGCACCTGTGCCGCGTCTTCGGCATGCTCTGCGTTGGCTCCGACGGCAAAACCTGTCATAGGCATCACGGGCATTGGCCCCATGTTGCTGGGAAAACCAATAACCGTCATCTCAAAATCTGTTTTTCCATAGGCGGTCTCCGTATTGGCCGCGCCCCAATACGCCATAACGATAGGGGTCTTCTGGGCCAGAAAGTCCGGCCCTTCCCCCTCAATGGCCTCGCTGACCCGCGCCTTCTCCACATCGATATAGCCCTGGTTGATAAGCGTCTGTAAAAATTCGAAGCCCGGGCGCATATAGTCGCTGTACCTGGCCTCTCCGGCGTTTAGCGCCGCGATTTCCGCTTCGGTGTTCCCACCGTTATATAGGTCCGCATAGGCTTGGGCAAAGACAAAGTTCTCCAGCCACCAGCGGTTGGCGCCCACAGGGGTATCAACGCCGTTTTCCTGAAACACCCGGCAGCACTCCAGAAAGTCTTCCGGAGTTTCCGGCAAATCCAGATGGTATTTTTGAAACATATCCTGATTGATGAATAGACCATAGGCCACCACCTCTTGGGGGATGGCCACCAGCTTGCCGTCCACCGTATTGGCGGTGCGGATGATATCCCGGAGGTTTTTGGCGCTGTCCAGCCCCGAGAGGTCCATCAGCTTGCCCTCCGCCCCCAGGGCCAGAACCGTGTCTGGGTTCAGAAGGTATAGATCGTCCATGTCGTTTCGGGCCCGGTCCAAGGTCACATCGTCATAGGTTTTGTCCTGATAGTCCTCCGCAGTATAGGTGGAGTAGGCCACGGTAACGCCCAGAGCCTCCTCCGCCATTGCCACTGTGAGGTCAGAGGCCGTCCTGGCGATATTCTCCGCATCAGGGTCTGTTTTTTCCATAGGGCTGAACAGGTTGACCACCCGTTCCTCCTCCGGCTCCTTCGTAATCAGGTTCTTGGGCTCCGCCGGCCCCGCGCAGGCTGCCAAAAGCATCAGCGCCGTCAAGCAGAGAGCCATGCCTGCGTATACCCGTTTCTTCATCAATTTCACCGCTCCTTTCCTGGTATGCCGCACTGCCGGACCACTTTCTTTAGGAGCTCCATGTCCAGGGGCTTGGGTACATGGGCGTTCATGCCGGCATCCAGGGCCGCTTTCTCATCCTCGGCAAAGGCATTGGCCGTCATGGCGATTATGGGAATCTCCGCCGCGTCCTCCCGCTCCATGGCGCGGATGGCTTTGGCCGCCTCGTGGCCGCCCATCACCGGCATCTGCACATCCATCAGAATAGCGTCGAATTCCCCCGGCCGCGCCCGCTGAAAGCGCTCTACCGCCAGCAGCCCGTTCTCCGCCAGCTCGCAGGCGGCTCCTTCCAGCTCCAATAGCTCCAGAAGTATTTCCGCGTTGATGGCATTGTCCTCTGCGGCAAGAAAGCGCAGGCCCCGCAGGCTGGCGGGTTTTTCGTCTTCCCGCCTGTGCTCTTCACTGGCCCCGCCCCGCATTTCCGCCACTTTGTCTCTGAGCGCCGAGACAAAAAATGGCTTTGAGAGAAGCGCCGTACAGCCCATTGCCAGCAGCGGGTCCATCCCCTCCGCGTTCAGGTCCGCCAGGAGAATCATGGGCGTATCATCCGGCAGCGCCTGGCGCAGCCCCTTGGCTTCCTGAAGGCCGCAGGTCTCCCAGTCCAGCAAGACAAGCTGGCAGGCTTGATTCCGCAGCCACCCGGCGGCCTCTTCCGTATCATCCGTTTCGGTAAGGGTGAGGCCGGCGTCCTCCATCCGTTCCCGGATGTTTTCCCAGCTGTCCCGGCCGCCGCCCACCGCCAGAACGCAGGAGATTCCCTGCTGTTCCCAGAACTGCCGGTCCTGCCGGTCCTCCTGGATGCCCAGCTCCAGCTCTACCTGGAAAAGCGAGCCCTGGTCCACTTGGCTGGAAACCTCAATGGTACCGCCCATGAGCTCTACAATGCTTTTTGTGATGGCCATGCCTAAACCGGTCCCCTGGACCTTATTGGTGGTGCTGTTTTCCGCCCGGGTAAAGGCGTCGAAAATGGTTTTAAGATACTCCGGCGTCATGCCGTATCCATTGTCCTCCACCTCTATACGCAGATGCTCATACTGGGTGGAACGCTGCCGCAGGCCCACGACCCGCAGCCAGATGCGCCCGCCCTCCGGGGTGTATTTTACGGCGTTGGAGAGAAGATTGATGAGCACCTGGTTAATCCTAGTCTCATCCCCCACCAGGTATTCATGCTTGATGTCGGACACCTCCACCTGAAACGCCTGCCCTTTGGCCTTGGCCATGGGCTGGATGATGGCGTCCACGGAAGAGAGCACATCATTGAGGGAAAAATTCTCAAAGTTGAGGGCCACCTTCCCGCTTTCAATTTTGGAGACGTCCAGAACATCGTTGATCAGGCTGAGGAGGTGCTGGCCGGAGGCCATAATCTTTTTGGTGTATTCCCGCACCTTTACCGGGTTTTCCGCCTCGGTTTCCAAAAGCGACACAAAGCCCAGCACCGCGTTCATCGGCGTGCGGATGTCGTGGGACATATTGGAGAGAAACATGGTTTTAGAACGGCTGGCCACTTGAGCCGCCCGCAGCGCCTCGGCCAGCTGCCGGTTGTGGAGCCTCCGTTCCGCCTCCCGCTCCTGCCGCAGCCGGTTTTGCTGCCGCCTGCTGAGATAGTATAGGCCAATACACAGGAAAAACGCCGCCAGCATAAAGGCCACCACAAAATAGATGTTTAGGTTTACGGTTCGCCCTTCCTGCTGGATGGCCTCCACAGGCACATATCCCACCAAAAAGATGGTGCCGCCATTAACAGGCCACATATAGTTAAGAGCCTGAACCTCCCGGATTCTGTGGTAAAAAAGGACATGCTCCCCGTTTTTCAGGCATTTCTCCACCTCGGCCTGGATATCCGGGTCTTCAATACTGTTGGCCCGGTAAAAGTCGGTAAGGTTCAAATGGCCGGCGCTTCGCTGGCCCATCCCCTTGGGCTTTAGGACAAACCGCTGGCTCTGCGCGTCCATAATGTACAGCGAGGCTTGTTTGTTGTAAAAACCGCTGGGCAGGGACCTGTCGACGGCGTCAAAAACGTATTCTCCATATAGAACGCCGATCTCCCGGCCTTGCCGCTGGACCGGGCATTTTATGGTATAGGACCAGGTGCCCATATAGTTGAGATAGGACTGTGAAACAGGCAGGCCCCCGATCGTCCCGCCCCCGGAGAAATCCAGCCCCTCTTCGGTAAAAGGCTCTCCCGTGTTGGAAACTCCCTGGGTGTTTCCGGCGAGAATCAGCGACATTTTCGACATGGTATGGTTTTTTTCATAGGCCCGGATATACTCCTCCGGGTCCTCGGCCCTGGCGATCTCCTGGGCGATCAGGGTCTGGAAATCCGCCTCGCTGCGCAAAATAGCTTCAATGGTATATTGAATCAGGTCCAGGCTCTCGCTGAGGTTTTGAATCGCGGAGGAAGACATTTCCTGGATGATTCTCTGCGAAACGGTGTATACCACGGTTCCCAAGACGCAAAAGACCAACACAATGGATAGGAGGAGGGATTGCCCCTTCCATTTGATTCCTTTACGTGACTTCGCTTTCATAGGCAATCTCCATTTCAACGCTTGGGAGAGGCGGGCAAGTTCCCAAAAGCCGCCCCGCACGGACGCCGGGGCCTACTGAGCCCAGCCAGCCTTTGCCCTTTTCCAGCCCCGATAAGTCCAACTCGATATCTCGTTATATTATACTATACTTTCTGTTTTTGTGTCAACAGTTTCTAAGGGTGGACCCGATTCCTCCGCCGCCGGGAACAGCGCCCCGGTATTACGCCCAGCTAACGTGAAACCGGTAGGGCTCGCCGGCCTTCAGGAGAATTTCTTCCGGCCTTTCCCCCTTTACTCGTACCAGCACATTCCGGTCCCGGCGGCTTTGCAGGGTACAGGCCGCCCCTGCGGCACTCCATTCCAGGTCTACCAGAATATCCCCCCTGGCCCGCAGGCCCCGGACGCTGCCTGTACGCCAGCTGGGCGGCAGAGCGGGAAGAAGCGCAAGCTCATCCTGATGGCTCTGCACCAAAGCTTCCGCCACTCCTGCCACAAAGCCGAAGTTGCCGTCAATTTGAAAGGGGGGGTGGGCGCAGAACAGATTGGCGTAAAGTCCGCCGCCATGGGTATAGTCTGGCGCGCTTTCTGGTTCTACCAGGCGGAACAGCCGCCGCATTACCTGTTCCAGGCGGGCTCCGTCTTCCATGCGGGCCCACATCAGCAGCTTCCAAGCCAGGCTCCAGCCGGTGCCCTCGTCTCCCCGGCGTTCCAGGGTAGTCCGGGCGGCCTTATAGAGCTCCGGGGTCCGGCGGGAGATCCCTCTGCCGGGATGAAGCTCATACAGATTGGACAGGTGCCGGTGGCGTATGTCCTGTTCCGTAAGCTCCCGGTCCCATTCCATCACCTGGCCGAAGGCCCCCACCTTCACGGGAATCATCCTGTCCAAAAGCGCTTGATAGCGGGCCCTTTCCTCCGGGCGGTCCAAAATCCGGCAGGCTTCTATAAAATCTCGAAACAAATTCCGAACAATGGCCAGCGTGTTTTCCGTATACCAGGCCACCGAGAGAACCTTTCCATCCACCACAAACTCGTTTTCCGGCGACGTAGCCGGACATATCCCCAGGCCCTCCGGCGTTTCTAAAAGCATTCCGGCGCAAAAGGCGGCGTTCTCGCTGAGAATCGGAAAAATGTCCGCAAGGTAGGCGGCGTCCTCGCTAAACAGGTAGGTCTCGTACAGGTTCCGGCACATCCAGGCGCCGCCAAAGGGCCAGTAAGCCCAGCTGGCCCGCCCTGTGGCCGGAGACGCCTTGCGCCAGATATCCACATTGTGGAAGCAGGCCGAGCCGGGCATTCCCATGGCCCGGGCGGTCTTTTTCCCGTTTGCCAGCAGCTCCCGGTTCATGCGGACCAAGGGCTCCGCCAGCTCGTCCAGATTGCAGGGACCGGTGGGCCAATAGTTCATCTCCGTATTGATGTTTACCGTGTAGTCGCAGAACCAGGCCGGAAAGAGGTCCTGGTTCCAGATGCCCTGCAGGGTGGCCGGCTGGGTCCCCGGCCGGGAGCAGGAGATCAGCAGGTAGCGGCCAAAGTCAAAAAGCAGCGCCGCCAAAGCTGGATCCAAAGGCCCCCCGGCAGCCTTTTTCAGGCGCAAATCCGTGTCCATCTCCGGGTCCTTGTCAGGGCCCAGGTCCAGGGAAACCCGGCTGAAATAGCCTTGATAGTCCTTGACGTGCCGGGCCAGCAGCGCCTCATAGTCCAGCTTTTCCGCCGCCAAATCCTCCAAAGAGCGGGCCTTTGGGTCCAGCCCCTCGGTAAAGGGATGCCGCGAAAAGCCTGCAAAGCTGCTTCGGGCACTGAAATAGAGAGTCAGCGTCCGGGCGTTTTCCACCCGCAGCCCGTCCGGCTCCGGAATACATTCGCCGTCTGTGTCTACCCGGCCTCTGCCCGCATAGCGGACGCCCCGTTCTTCCTTTTTGGCGGAGAATACCAGTTCCTTTTGCCGGGAGCTTTCTTTAGGACACTCCCCCAAAGCCAGAAATCCTGTCTCAGTATACTGGGCTTCCCGCAAAAAGCCCCCCTGGACCGCTATCTTCACGGTAAACGCTTCCCCGGCCGCAATACGGTAGACCAAGAGCTGGTCCGGGGCGCTGCAAAAGCAGGTATGGGTATAACCGCTTCCCTCCCGGCTATACCGGCAGCGGGCCGCCGCTTCTTCCAGGTCCAGTTCCCGGCGGTAACCGGTTACCGGCCCATCCTGGGAAAAGGTAAGGCTGACGCTGCCAAAGGGCGCGTACATGTCCACATCCCGGGCCATTTGCAGCTCCTTTTCCAAAAGCTCCATGGCCTGGGCATACGCCCCTTGGCGGCAGAGCTCCCCGGCCCGCCGGTTGGCCTCCGGGGAAAAGCCGCCCCAGCTGTCCCGGGGGTAGCCGGACCAGAGGGTGTCTTCGTTGATTTGCAGCGTGACCTTATCCGCCCCAGCGGACACCACCGCGCCCAGACGGCCGTTCCCCACTGGGAAGCCCTCCTGCCAATTTTTTGCCGGCCTGTGAAAAATCTCTTTCATGCGGATTCCTCCCTCTCCTCTACTCCGGCCTGCCGCCGGGCCAGCATTCCCCCAGCCATCCCAGCAGGGCGTCCATCCCTCCGGCGTCCAGGGGGAACGCGGCTTCCCGCTTTCCTCCGGCCAGTTCAAAGCATTTGTCTTCCGTCCAGCACCAGGCTTTCAGCTGTGCGTTTTCCTTATCGGGCGTCACCCGGTATCGAAGCACTTCCCCGTCTTTACCGGTTTTACTGCCCGTAAACGAGTTTCCTTCCACAAAGTAAGCTAGCTTTTGTATGTCAAACATGCGTGCTCCCTTCCTCGATTCTATAGAGATATGCCCGGCCTCGGGCGCCGGTTTGGGCCACGGCGCCCAGACTGCGGGCGGCGCTTAGGGCCAAAGACCCGTTCATGCGGGAGAATTTGCCGCAGGCGGTGAATTCCTTGGCGGTGAATTCCTTTGGAAGGCCGGGGGGCAGAAGCCTTCGCAGGTCCGCGGGATTCCGCGCCCACACCTCGTCCAACAGGCGCACGGGCATTTTCTCCCAGCATGTGTAGCCCCGGCGGCCTTTGCCGTCCTGCAGGCGGTACTCTTCAATCTCCAAAAGCGGCACCATAAAGCTAAGCCCCGGCACCCCCAAAAGCTCTTTTAGACTGAAGAGCTCCGGGAGGATATTCCACGGGCCGCCAGCCTTGGGGCTCTTCCGGCGGGGGGAGAGGCCGCCCTCCGGGGACATATTTACCAGCCACTTCCTGGCCGCCACAGGATACACCACCGTCACTGGATAGGCGGGAAGAAAAAAGGCCAGCTTTTCCCGCAGGCGGCCAAAGCCGGAGGTCTGGATTTCCGTGATCCCCTCTTCGTTGACGATATCCGCCACATACCGGCCCACCCATACCTCCCGGCAGGCTTCCCGGGGCTCCAGATAGAGCTTAAGGGCCGCGTGCAGGCTCTTCTCCCCCAGGGTGCCGATGCCGCCCCGGCCCCGGCCGCCCTCCATGGCCTGGTGGCAGGCGGAAAGAAACCGCGCCTCATCCATGGGGCGCTCCCGGCAGGCCAAAAAGGCGGGCAAAATTGCCGTAAAGAACGGCCCGGTTTTCCTCTTCGCAGAGCCCCAGGGCAAAAAAGCGCCGGAGCTCTTCCCCGGGGCTCCACATGGGAAAGTCTGTGCCAAAGAGCACCCGCTCCGGGCCAAAATGCCGGATGCTTGTAAGCGCCTCCTCCGAAGAAAGAAACATCAGCGAGCTGGAGCTGTCCACATACACCCGGCCCCCCGCCAGGCATTCCCGGGCCTCCTTCCACTGGGTATAGCCCCCCAAATGCGCGGCAATGGCCGTAAGCTGCGGAACCTTTTCCAGTACATTGGCCAGCCGCCAGGGAGCAGAGAAGTCCATGCGGCCGTCTCCCATATGAAATAGAATGGGCAGCCCCCGGCTTTGAGCCAATCGGTACAGGGGCAGCAGCCGGGGATCGTCGATGGGCGCCTGCTGGAAGTCCGGGTGCAGCTTCACGCCCCGCAACCCCCGGCGGCAAAGGTCATCCATGCAGGCTTCCGGGTCGGCAACATCCTGGTGCCAAGCCCCCAGGCCCAAAAACTGCGGGTATTCCCGGCAGACTCCCTCTATAAACGCGTTAATGGAGGCAACCTGCTCCACCTTGGTGGCCACGGAGCACACCAAAAAGCGGTCGATCCCGGCATCCCCGCCGGCTTTTGCCAGAGTTTGGGGCAGGCCCACACAGTCCATGGGAATGCCGTAGAAATCGCCTACGGAGGCCGTGGCCTTTTGGGCGATCTTTTCCGGGTAAATGTGGGCGTGGGCGTCGGCCGCCGGGTACCGGACGCCTTTATTCATCACCGGCACTGTCCCCGCCTCCCTTCCGCTTTTTATCATTTTCCCTCTGCGCCTGGGAGTACCGGCAGCCGCAGTAATCCTGCCGGTAGAGGCCGTACTCCCGGGAAAGCTCTATCGAGCGTTTGTAGCCTTCCCGCTTCTTAAAGTCGGCGGGCAGGTGTTTTACCCCGAACTCCCTGGCCAGCTCTTCTCCAATCTTGTTGAGGACCCGGGCGTTTTTCAGCGGGCTGATAGACAGGGTGGTGGTAAAGTAGTCCATGTGAAGCGCCCGGGCGGTTTTCGCGGCCTCCCGCAAGCGCAGGCGGTAGCAGCGCAGGCATCTGGCGCCCCCCTCGGGCTCGGCCTCCAGCCCTTGGGCCATAGCGGCAAAGTCCTCCTCCCGGTGTTCGCAGGGGAGAAGCTCCACCGGGCGGGCTAGCGGCATTTGAGAGAGCAGCTGGACCAGCTCGTCTTGGCGCTTCCAATATTCCTGGGCGGGGGCGATATTGGGATTATAAAAAAGCAGCGCAATGTCAAAATGTGGAGAAAGATATTCCAGCACAGCGCTGGAACATGGGGCGCAGCAGGCGTGCAGCAGCAGCCTGGGCGGGCGCTCCAAAGAAGAAATCAGCGAAGACAGCGCCTTCGCGTAATTAGGCGGGTTCATAGCCACATCCTCCTTCCATGCTGATTCTACCATAGCGGGCGGATAAATACAAGAGAAGACCTTGGAAGCCAAAGCCCCCAAGGTCAAAACCTCTCCGTTACCGCCTGCCAGCGCCGCCGCCCCGGGAGCTGCCGCCGCCGTGGAAGCCGCCGCTGCGTCCGATTCCGCCGCCTCTGGAGCCGCCGCCCCCATGGAAGCCGCCAAACCCGCCGGGCCTTCCGCCTCCAAAGCCGCCCTGGGGAGGCCGGGGGCCTCTGGGCCCGCCGAAGCCTCCGAAATGCCCTGGCGGGGGCGGGGGAGGCGGCGACCAGTAGCTTCTGCGCCGCCGGCTGTTCATCATGCTTCCCAGGAACATTCCCTGCCAGAAGCCTCCGCCCCCGCCGCCATAGCCACCGCCGCCTCCACGGCCAATTCCCCGCAGAAAGGCAAAGACAACCAGCAGCACCACCACCACAACGGCCACCCGGACCAATGCAAAAATCACCGCTCCGGCCCGGCTGAAAAAGGAGTTGTGGCTATACCAAGCATCCTCCTGGTCATCCGGGACGCCGTCCTCAACGGGTGCGGCGTGGTCTGCGGAATAATAGCTCTCCATATCCTGGGCCGCCGCGTTAAAAAAGCCCAGGGCCCCGGCGTCGTAATCCCCGGCCGCAAAGTCGTCCTCCAGGTACCTGTCAAAGAGATCCCGGAACCGGGCGGCGTTAAAATAGCCGTCAATGCCCTTGCCGGAGGTGGCGTAGTAATCCTCCTCGCCAATGGCCATTACCAGCAGAACGCCGTTGTCCCTCTCCCGGGAGCCGATGCCCCAGTCGTTAAACATGTCGTTGGCGTAGTCCTCAATATCCTCGCCCCCCAGAAAGTCCACGGCGGCAATGACGATTTCCGCCCCGCACTCCCGGAAAAGCTCTTGGTTCCGCCGGACAATCTCCTTCTCCGTCCGATCCGAGATCACCCCGGCGCTGTCCAGCACATATTTGTTCTCCGGCCGGTCCGGCGTTTTGGCCGCCGCAGGAGCCGCTGCCAGCACAACCGCCGAAAGGACACAGATACACGCACAAATCTTTCTCCAAGCTTTCACGCCGCGCATGACACAGCCCCTTTCCAAAAATCAGCCGTATACGATCCCTGTAAAATATTTGATCAGCCAAAAATCTCATTCACAGCATTGTCTACCCAACCGGCGATGTTGTCCGCAAGCTCATCCGCATTGTCCGCAATAGCCTCCGCCTGCTTTTCCACACCGTCCGCAAAGGCTTCCACCCGGTCCTCCACGCTGGTCTGCGAAATATCCGGAGCGCCGGCGTTCGGCCCTTCGAAAACAGCCAAGGGCTTCAGCAGGGCGAAGGGCTTTAGCTTGGCCAGCTTCTCGTTATAGTCCCGGGCCTGGTCGTTATAGCTGCTGCGCTTGATTTTATCCTGCTCCGAGTCCATGTTGGCTATAAATTGGGCGGGGTATTTCTTATCCTTTTCCTCCAGGGGCAGCTCTTCCAAAGCTTGGGCCAGCGCCCGGGCGGGCTGATCCATGGCCGCGTTGGCGGCGGCGATGGAGGTGAAGGTCTCATCGTCCATTTCCAGTGTATTCTCGCTGACCTCTACCCGGTACTCCAGCTCGTCGATCAGCTTTTTAAGCTCCGGATTTTCATCGCTGTAGCGCTTGGCTACAGTGATCAGGTTCTTTGCCTCAGCTTCCCGCTGGTCAATGCCGTCGTAGATAATATATCCCGTCCGGTCGTAGTAATAGTCCCCGGCGGCTTCGTCCCGGGCCTTAGCCAGCGAACGGTTGATGCCCAAAGGCACAGAGGCCGCGATAGCCACCGCCATAAAGACAGCCGCCCCTATGTGCTTCTTTTTTTTCATGGGTGCCTCCTTTCTAAGGGCAAGAGCAGGGCCGTAAGGGCTTTGCCCTTACCAACCCACCGCCTTTTAAAAAAGGCGGGCGAAAACTTTCATGTTTACCACTTTTGCGATTCCGTACTCCAGGCTGGATGGCTGGAGCCAGCCGGCGGCCGCGCCCAACCAGCTTACAGCGCGCGCCCCGCAAGCCGCCCACCTCACTAAGCCAGCCCCATCCATCAAGTATGAATATCCAAAAGCTTCTGCTTGAGCTCTCCTTCCAGCCGCCCAATCTCCGCCTCGGCGGCCCGCCGCTTGGCCCGGCCCTCGTCCTGAATCTTCACCACCTCGTCCAGAGTCTGGATCAAAGAGAGATTGGTGGCCCGCAGGGTCTCCATATCCACCACGCCCCGCTCGCTTTCCCGGGCGGTCTCGATGGTGCTCATCTTCAGCTTTTCGGCGTTCTTGCGCAAAAGCTCGTTGGTCATATTGCTGACCTCCCGCTGGGCCCGCACCGCCTGCTCGGAATGGGCCAGCCCCAAAGCCAGCACCATCTGGGACTTCCACAACGGGATGGTGTTCACCAAGGTGGACTGGATCTTGTCGCTCATGAGCTTGTCGTTGTTCTGCACCAGGCGGATCTGGGGGGACATCTGCACGCTGACCATCCGGGTCAGCTCCAGGTCGTGGAGCTTTTTCTCAAAGCTGTCGCACTGCTGGGCAAAGTCGTTGGCCGCCTGGGCGTCCTCTGCAAGGCCGGTCTGCCGGGCCTTCTGCTTCAGCTGCTCCAAAGTGGTGGCCCGCTCCTGCTGCAATTTCTTTTTGCCGGCGATGATGTACATGGAAAGCTCCTTGTGGTAGTTGAGGTTCATGTCGTAGAGCTTATCCAGCATCACCACATCCTTCATCAGCTGGACCTGGTGGCTTTCTAAGGCGGCGGCGATTTTGTTCACATTTACCTCCGCGCTGTCATACCGGGCCTTCATGGCCACAATCTTGTTGCCGGTATTCTTAAAGCGGCCAAAGAAGCCCTTCTTTTCCTCCTCGTCGATGTCAAAGCCCTTGAGCTCCACCACCAGATTGCTGATCTGGTTGCCCACCTCGCCCAGGTCCTTGGTGCGGACATTATTCAGGGCCGTGTCCGAAAAGGAGGCGATCTTCTTCTGGGCCGCAGAGCCGTACTGCATCACCATGGTGCTGTTTTTCAGGTCGATCTTCTGAGAGAACTCATCCACCACCTTGCGCTCCTCCGGGGTCAGAATCCCCTCGTCCAGCGTGGTGACCTGCGCCTCTTCCTGGACAGGGGCCTGGGGCTCTTCCACGGCCTCGGGCTCCAAAGTCAGGGTAGGCATCTGGGGGGCGTTTTGTTCCAGGGCCAGCTTCATCTCGTTGTCCATCCTCACAACCTCATTTCATAATCTATTTTTAGGTAATTCCTAATGCTGCATACACATAGGTGTCCTTCCAAATTGGCTTCCCATCCGCGTCTTTCCAAAAGTACACATTTTGTATGAAATGCGCCTCTCTTCGAAAGCCCAGGGCTTCCAGCAGCTTCCACGAGCGGGTATTGGCCGGGTCGCACTCCGCGTAGACCCGGTGGATTCCATCCGCGAAGGCCCGCCGCAAAAGAGCCTGGCAGCTCTCCCTGGCATATCCGGATCCCCAGTGCTTGCTGTTAAACACATAACCCAGCTCCAGGGCATGGAACTCCCTTTTGCCCAGATAGACGTTTCCGATCATTTTGCCCGTGTCTTTTAGCTGGACGGCGGTCATTTCCTTTGTCCCCATCCGCCAGCGGAGATTTTCTCTTACCTCCTCCAGGGTCATGGGCTTATACGGCTCAAACTCCACTGTCTTTTCATCCGACAGATATTCCAGCAGGTCGTACAAATCCTCTTCCCTGTACCTTCTCAAAATCAACCGCTCCGTCTCCGCGATGACCGCGCCGCCCGCCATAGAGTTCCCCCTTTTCCTAGCAAATACTATTGTAAGGCCGCCCTTTTACGGGTTATTGTCCCATTTCTTAATAATTTATGAATCCAGCTTCCGCGTCACAGCAGGCCGCCTTCCCCGTTATAAAAGGACCGGCAATAGACCAGCCTGCCCTTGGGCCGGGAAGCGGGATCGAAGAACAGAATGTGCAGGTGCTGGTTTTCAAAAGCGTTTTCACTCACCGTAATGCCCTGCGGCCCGGCGGGCTCAAAGCCGAACCGGGCGTAGTAGTCCCCGCCCAGCACCGCCACCCAGGGCTCGCCCAGAGCCTTGGCGCGCTGGAGGCTTTCCTCCACCAAGGCGGAGCCGGTTCCCTGGTTCCGGTATTCTCCGGCCACGGCCAAAGGAGCCAGGGCCAGTCCCTGGCTCTCGCCCACCTGGGCCCGGGTCAGGGCAATATACCCCACGGTCCGCCCGCCCTCCTGGGCCACAAGACACAGCTGGGGCAGATAGCCGGGGTCTCCCGGCAGCCTTCTGGCCAGATCCCACTCGTTAAAGGCGGGGTCGCTGTCCTCTCTCTGAAAGGCGTCCCGCAGCAGGGCCATCGCCTCCGCCAGATCGGCCGCCCTAAAGGGTCTGATCTCCATAGATTATCCTCACTTTCCAGTCCGGTTTTCCTCCACAAAGCCCTCCTGCTTGAGCATGGTCTCGAACACAGTGATATCCGCCGAGATATCCATGGCCTCGTCAGTGAAAAGGGAATCCAGCTGCTTTTCAAAGGCGTCGGCCACCGTGTGCATCATGCCCGCGATATTGAACATGGTAGAGGTGATGTTTTCCCCTTTGACAGACTGGCGACTCAGCCGCTCATAGCTGCCCAGCAGCTTCAGGGTGGTGGGCAGGTAGTAGTTCATAAACTTCCGGATCTGCTGGGCCTTTTCCGGGTGCTGGGCAATGTAGTTGAAAATATCCGCCGAGGCCCGCTCCATCCGGTCGATATCCGCCGACAGGGCTTCGTCCGGGATGGCGTCGTTGGCGGCCCGGAGCTTTTTGATCATGGCGTGTCCCTCGTCAATGATCTTATCCACCTCCGGGTTCCCGGTCTCGGATTTCTTCTGGGGCTCCGGCTCCTTTTTGGGTTCCGGTTTGGGTTCGGGCTTAGGCTCTTCTACGGGAACCAGCCGCTTCTTTCCCCGGAACAGGGCGCCGGACAGCAAAAAGGTCAGCAGGACCACGATCCCGAAAACAGCCCACTGGGAGGGCTCCATCATCTGGACGTTCATGGCGTAGAGCAGCGCTACCACCCCAGTAATGTAGTATTTCGCCGGGCTTCCCATGTGGACCACCTTCATAGGCGGCATCTGGGGCGGCGGCGCGGGACTTACCCCGGCGGGCCGGCGGGCCTGGGGCGGTCTTTGAGGGGGGGCTTGCCGGCTCTGATAGCCCCCGGCGTCCCTTCTCTGGGGCTGGGCCGTCTGCCCCCCGCTGGGCGGAACCGGGGCCTGGGGCTGCGGCGGGGCCTGCCGGGGCGGGGCCCCCGTATACCGGTAGGTGTACTGGGTCTGCCCATTGGCCCCCGGATTTGGCTGCGGGGCGGGCCCGGGCCCTCCGGTCCGCTTTCCTTCCTGGTAGCCCTGTACGGCGGACTTCACCACAGGGGCGGCGGCGTTCAGGGCCGCGTCTAAGCCGGCCGCCGCTTTTCCCAGGCCCTGGGCAAGCTTGTCGGCGGCTGGGATCCCCGCGCCGGTGAGCGTCTTATACATTTGCGAGGAACGGTACTCTTCTTCCACGGGCCGGTTGCCGTTATGATTCATATCTCAAATTTCCTTTCGGAGAGCATGTATTCTGGGGCTGCCGTCTGGCAAGGCAGAGCAAAATCCCCTGCGAAACAAAAACCTTTCCCACTATATTTTACGGTTTATTTTCCACACTGTCAACTGGTTTTTCTCTTTACTCTACCGGCCTTGTTGAAAGTGGGCCGCGTATAGCCGGCGCACAGCGCCGCCCGATGCGATGCCCTGGGTGAAAGCGGTGGCCGCCCCAGCGGACACCCCCCAGTTCAGGGCTGTCTCGTAGCTGCCGCTTTGCTGCCAGCCATAGAGGAATCCCGCCACAAAGGAGTCCCCCGCCCCCACAGCGGACGCCGCCCGTCCCGGCAGGGCTTCCCGGAAGAGGACGTCCCCCGCCTCTGTCAGCAGCAGGGCGCCCTGCGCGCCCATAGACACGGCCACGTTCCGGGCCCCCTGTTTTTGCAGCTTTCGGGCATAGGGCAAAGCGTCTTCCCTTGTGGAGAGAGAAACGCCGAATGCCGCCCCCAGCTCCTCCAGATTGGGCTTCACCAAAAAGGGCCGGACCTGTAGGGCGGCGCAAAGGGCCGGACCGGAGGCGTCCACCGCCACATAAACGTCCCGGGGCGCTTGTCCGGCCAGCCAGGCGTAAGCTTCCGCAGGCAAAGAGGCGGGCAGGCTGCCGCAGAGCGCCAGAAATCCGCCGGAGGGAAGCCCCTTTAGCTTGGCCGCCAGCTTCTTTAGATCCTCCATGGAAACCGCCGGGCCCCCGCCGTTCAGAGCGGTTTCGGGCTGGCCCGGGGGCGTAATCTTCACATTTACCCGGGTGACCCCTTCCTTTAAGAAAAGAAAATCCGCCGGACATCCGGCGCGCCCCAGCTCCTCCACCAGCTCCCTGCCGGTAAACCCCGCCGCCAGACCCAGCGCCTTTGTCTCTGCTCCCAGGGAATGCAGCAGCAGCGAGACATTGATCCCCTTGCCTCCAGGCAGAAAGCGGCAGCTTTTGTAGCGTTGGTCCGCGCCGGCGCGGAAGCGCTCTGGGGAGAGGAAGCAGTCCAGGGCGGGGTTCAGCGTCACTGTATATATCATCATTCATCATACCCTTTCAGCCTTACAAGTTTCTTAAGGTATTCTATCATTTTGAAAAAATTTTTTCAACGTATATTTCCCAGAAAACCGGTCATGCTATTGGCATGTCAAAATTCATAGGAAGAAAGGGATCGATCATGATAAAAAAGCGCGTACTCATTTTTTGCCTTTGCGGGGCCATGTCCCTTCTGTTGACAGGCTGCGCCAACGGCAGGGTGGAAAGCACCGTTTCTCAGGTGGTCTCCAAGGCCGGAGAAGGGCTGGACAACGCCGTGAGCCATATTGAGGACGGCGTAGACTCCATGCTGGACGGAGACCGGGATCTGGACAGCGGCTGGGACAGCGGCCCGGAAGGCTCCTATGATTTCGCCAGCGGCGTAAACAGCTACGGGCCTGAAGAGTGGGTTTCCGAGTGGGAGGAGAGCGGACTGCCGGACGCCAACGGCCATTCCTCCGCGGAATCCGGCGATTCCCAGCAGGAGCGCTAACAAAAGGGGGACTTTTCTTTTAAGAAAAGTCCCCCTTTTGTTGAATATACGAAAAATGCATGGTATAATCAAGCTTACGCACACCCTGCGGCAAACGTCCGCCAACGGCGCTTGCCAGGCCGGCGGGGTGTAAGGCGGCGTCCTGTAGCCGTAAAAGCAAGGAGGAAGGTATTTGGAGAATTCAAGGATCAAGCGGTTTGCCGCCCGTTACATAGGATCTAAGGCGTTTTATTTGTCTGTGGTGGCGCTGATTGTGCCCATGGTGGTGCAGCAGGGGATCACCCAGTTCGTCAACCTCCTGGACAATGTAATGGTGGGCCGCCTGGGTACGCTGCCCATGTCCGGGGTAGCCATTGTCAATCAGGTTATTTTCATTTTTAATCTCACCGTGTTCGGGGGCATGTCCGGGGCCTCTATCTTTGGCGCGCAGTATTTTGGCAAGGGAGACGTCTCCGGCCTGCGGGACACCCTGCGGTTTCGAATATGGTTTGCCGCCGCGGCCTCGGCTTTAGGGATTCTGGCGCTTCTTGCCTTTGGAAAGGACTTTTTACAGCTTTTCCTGAACAGCGAAGCCTCCAGCCCCCAGGAAATCGACGAGACCCTCCGGCTGGCCAGCGGCTATATGCGCATTATGCTGTGGGGGCTGCCGCCCTTCGCGCTTTCCGCCTGCTTTTCCAGCGTTCTGCGCAATGCCAGCGAGACCTTTATTCCCATGGTGGCCAGCGTTATCTCCATTTTCGTCAATCTGGTCCTCAACTGGCTTTTGATCTTCGGAAGCCTGGGTTTTCCCAAAATGGGCGTGGCGGGCGCGGCCCTGGCCACGGTAACCGCCCGGTACGTGGAGCTTCTGTACCTCTTTGTCCAGGCTTTGCGCCACAAAGAGCGCTTTCCCTTTATGAAGGGGGCTTTTAAGAGCCTGCGGGTGCCCCTGCCGCTGGTGAAGCGCATTGCCGTTACCGGCACGCCTCTGATGCTCAACGAAGCCCTTTGGTCTGTAAGCACCTCCCTGGTGCAGGTCTGCTACGCCTCTAGGGGCCTTACCGCCGTGGCCGCCTCTAACATCAACGGCACGGTTTTTAATCTCTTTGCCCTTTTGATGATGTCCATGGGGGACGCGGTGGGCATTATGGTAGGCCAGCAGCTGGGCGCCAACGATATGGAAGGGGCCAAAGGCACGGTGCGCAAGCTTATTGTGTTTGGAGCGGGGCTCAACGCCCTGGTGGGCTTGACGCTGATTGCCGCCGCGCCGTTTATCCCTTTGATTTACAACACGGAAGGGGTCGTCCGGGGCTTGGCGTCCCAGATGCTGGTTATTTCCGGGGCCATGATGCCTGTAAGCACCATTACCAACTGCTCTTACTTCACCATTCGTTCCGGGGGACGCACCTTCATCACCTTCCTTTTCGACTGCGTGTTCAACTGGGTGGTCTGCCTGCCCCTTGCCTATCTGCTCTGCTACCACACCAGCCTGGGGTTGGTTCAGGTTTTCCTGCTGGTGCAGATTGCCGACATGATGAAGTGCGTCATTGGCGTCGTCATGCTGAAATCCGGCATCTGGGCTAAGAACGTGGTGAACGCCTGAGGGCAGGCCGCGAAGCGGCAGGAAAGCTGCCCCAAAATTCTGATCTTTGGACAGGGGATGCCCGGGCGAAGGGCAGGTTTCCGCTTTTGTGCCAATTACTGCTATAAGGTATTCATGATAAATTTTTAAGAAAAGAGGGAAAGAAAAATGGAAGTATCTGGTAAGAGGGCCATGGAGCTGTTGGAACGCATCGGGTTTACCCGGGTGGCTGGGTCTCCGGAAGAGCTGCGGGCTGCGGAGATTCTCAAGGCGGAGTGCGAGGCCATGGGAGTGCCGGCGCAGCTGGAAAGCTTTGAGATCGAGGACGCGGACATCGAGACGGCCACCCTGGAGATTCTGGAGCCCTACCGGCAGGCGTATCCGGTGACGGGCTATAAGTGCGCCAAGAATACGTATCAGGGCGGGCTGGAGGCGGACTTCCTCTATGTGGAAAACGGCAATGAGGTGGATTTAAACGGGGCCGCCGGAAAGATTGTGCTGGTCAACGGGTTTTTGCGCCTGCCGCTTTTCCGCCAACTGATGAAGGCCGGGGTAGCCGGAATCGTCACCATGGAAGGGGACCTTCGGGACAACCGGGAAGAGACCGACCTCTCCACCCGGAAGCTGCGGCGGACCCTGCGGGCCTTTGGCAATGTGCCCATGGTGAACACCCGGGTGCTGGACGCTTTCGATATGGTAAAGCGGGGCGCATCTAAAGCCCGGATCGTCTTAAAGAACGAGACGGTGGAGCGGACCTCCCACAATGTGGTGGCCGCCATCACCGGCACGGAGAAGCCGGAGGAGATCATTTCCTTGGGGGCGCATTACGATTCCGTGGACTTCTCCAAGGGCGTCTACGACAACGGCGCGGGCTCCGTCATCAACATGGAGGTGCTGCGGTGGTTCCGGGAGAACCCGCCTAAGCGCACGGTGAAGTTTATGTGGTACGGCTCGGAGGAGATCGGCCTGGAGGGCAGCTGGGCTTACGTGAAAGCGCACACGGAGGAGCTGAAGGACCACCGCCTGATGATCAATGTGGACGTAGGCGGCCCCGTACTGGGCCGGGAGGGCATTGCCGTCACCGGGGCGGAGGATCTGGTCCACTATCTCCGGTACGCCACCCAGGTGCGGGGCTTCTCCGCCGAAGTAAAGCAGCAGATTTATTCCAGTGACTCCATTCCCTTTGCGGACAGCGGCGTCCCGGCGGTGAACTTCACCCGCTTTGGCGCGCCGGGGGCGGCCTATATCCACAACCGCTTTGACACCCTCTCCTTTCTCTCCCCCCAGGCTCTGGAAAAGACCGCCCGCAGCGTGCTGGCCTTCTCCCAAGACATGGCCAACGCAGCGGCTTTCCCGGTAAAGCGGGAGATACCGGAGAACATGGTGAAGGAAGTGGAGAAGTACCTCTATAAGAAGGAATTGGCCGAAGCGGAGGAGAACAACTAAATTACATAAGGGAGGCGGCAAAAATGATACTGATTCAGAACGGAACCGTAAAGCCGGTGACAGGACCTGATATCGAAAACGGGCGGGTGCTGATTGACGGCGGGAAGATTGTTGCCATTGGCAAAGAGGTGCAGGCGCCCGAAGACGCCCGGATCATCGACGCGGCAGGCTGCCTGGTGGCCCCAGGATTTGTCGAGGGGCACTGCCATATCGGCCTGGACGAGGAGGCCATTGGTTTTGAGGGGAACGATTACAATGAAATGACGGACCCCGTTACCCCCCAGATGCGGGGAATCGACGGCTTGAACCCCATGGACGAAGCCTTTTTCGAGGCGTACAGCCACGGCGTCACCACGGCCGTCACCGGCCCGGGCAGCGCCAATGTAGTGGGCGGCACCTTTGTGGCGGTGAAGCTCTGCGGCCAACGGGTGGACAACATGGTGGTAAAGGACCCTGTCGCCATGAAGATTGCCTGGGGCGAGAACCCCAAACGCTGCTACGGCCACTCTCAGAAAGCCCCCATGACCCGTATGGGCAACGCCGCGCTGCTGCGGGAGCTGCTGGCCAAATCCCGGAACTATATGGAGGAACTGGACGCCTGGGAAAAGGACCCGGAGAACCACAAGAAACCCGCCTATGACTGTAAGCTGGAAGCCATGCTGCCGGTGATGCGGGGGGAGATCCCTCTGAAATCCCACGCCCACCGGGCGGATGATATCTTCACAGCCCTGCGGGTGGTCAAAGAGTTCGGCGTAGGCATTACCCTGGACCACTGCACCGACGGGCACCTCATCGCCGGAGAACTGGCAAAAGAGGGCCGCCCGTGCCTGGTGGGACCCACCCTGGGAGACAAGTCCAAGTTCGAGCTGAAAAACAAATCCTGGGATACCCCCAGGGCCCTGGCGGAACAGGGCGTGAAGCTGGCCATCATTACCGACGCGCCGGTGATCCCCCTGCGGTACCTTCCCCTCTGCGCGGGGCTGGCCATGCAGGCCGGCCTTTCAGAAGAGGACGCTTGGCGGGCCATTACCATCAATCCCGCCGAAATCGCCGGCATCGCGGACCGGGTGGGCAGCTTGGAGCCCGGCAAGGACGCGGACATCGCCATTTACCGGGGGAATCCCCTAAAGGACGTACAGTGCGAAACCCTCTACACGCTGATTGACGGCAGGATCGTCTATCAAAAATAATTCCTCCGGGAAAATCACAATTTCCCCTTGTTCTTTTCCCCTTTGTGGTGTAAACTAGAGTCTGATTTAAAACCGGAGAAATGCCAGAATTTTCGTTGAAAATGGAACGGATTCAAGGAAA
>CANONE010000019.1 GCA_947567585.1 uncultured Clostridia bacterium
ATCGAGTATCTGATCATTAATGACGGAAGCAGAGACAGGACGGTGGAAGTGGCAAAAGCAAAGGTATATTTTTCAAAGGAGATCACATCCCAGGCTGTGATGAAGCTCTATGAGATGTTGGGGGTCAAGCTGCCCGGAAAGGTGGCGGTAAAGGTTCATTCCGGAGAGGTAGGGAATCAGAACTTCATCCGGCCCGATTTTTGGAAGCCCATGGTGGACCAGGTCCATGGAACCATCGTAGAGTGCAACACCGCCTATGAGGGCAAGCGCAACACCACCAAGGACCACTGGGAAACCATGAAGCTCCACGGCTGGACGGACATCGCCCCGGTGGACATTATGGACGAAGAGGGCGAAATGGAGCTGCCGGTAGAAGGCGGCCGGCACCTTCAAGTGAACTACGTGGGGAAAAACCTGGCTCATTACGATTCCCTTCTGGTGCTCTCCCATTTTAAGGGACATCCCATGGGCGGCTTTGGAGGAGCGGTGAAGAACATCTCTATCGGTATAGCCTCAGCCCATGGCAAAGCCCACATTCACGGAGCGGGGGACCCCGCGAAAATCTGGAGCTCCGACCACGATTCCTTTTTGGAGTCCATGGCCGAAGCCGCCCAGAGCATCGTAAAGCATTTCGGCGAGAAGGCTGTTTACATCAATGTAATGGCCAATATGTCTGTGGACTGCGACTGCTGCGCCGTGGCCGAGGATCCTAAGATCGGCGATATCGGCGTTCTGGCTTCCCTGGACCCCCTGGCTTTGGACCAGGCATGTTTAGACCTGGTCTACGCCAGCCAAGATCCTGGTAAAGCGGATCTGATAGAGCGCATAGAGAGCCGCAATGGCGTACACACTCTGGACGCCGCCGAAAAGCTGGGATACGCCAACCGGGAGTATGATCTGGTGGAGGTTTAAGGCGGTACCGCATAGTTCCAAGCGCGGTATCGCGCGGTCAGACTTTTCGCCGGATGCACGCAAGAGTTGGCAACCCAACCCTATTGAGCGCGGCTAAACCATAAAAAGCCAACTGCGCCGGGAGAACGCTCTCCTGGCGCAGTTTTTCTCATTATGTACAACCGGTTATCCACAGGGATAATCGCGGCACTTTTCCCCGTTTTCACAGCCGCTGGATTCCATAACATGCCCGCCCTTTGCCCCCAGGCTTTCCTCCGCGCCATTCTGGCCGCAAATCATCTCAAAGCTGTAGCTGTCCAGCTCCCGCCGCACATCCTTGGATACCTTCTCATAAATACTGTGAAGCCGGCAATGCTCCCGGCCACAGCTATATTCCTCCTTCTGGCACCGGCTAAGCATATAGGGGCCCTCTACGCTTTCAATCACCTGCAAAAGGCTGATCTCCGCTGGAGCCTTGGCCAGGCTGTAGCCCCCCTTCGCCCCCTTGAAGGAACACGCCAGCCCCGCCTGCACCAGCCCCCGCAGGATCTTCAGGCAAAAACGCAAGGGTATCTGCATCTCTTCCGAAATGGTTTTGGCGTCCTGCCGTCCAGCGTTTTTGGTGAGATATTCCACAATTCTTACGGCGTAGTCCGCCTCTAACGTCATAACCATGCTAACTCTCCGTTTCCTCCCGGGGTCCGGCCTATGCCCCCCTATGGCCCGCTTCACCCAAGGGGGAAGATCAACCCGTCCGCATGTCCCTGTTCTGATTCAGCTTTTCCCTTATGGCAATATCATGCAGCACCTTGTCCTGACGTGCTTCAACGGCCAGTAAGACCAGCAAGACCGCAAGTACGCCCCCCGCCAAAAGCAGCATAATAACAGAAAACCGCCGGCAGTCCGCCGCCCAAAACAAAACGCCAGCTAAAAATAACGCCCCAATCATTTTCATCATGGCAAACCCTGGTTCAAGCATATTCAGTTTGTGCTTGTAACGGTTCTCATAGCTTACATGCCTACGCTTCATTCCCTGCCCGTCCTCCATCAATCCAGAAAGTCTTTGAGCTTTTTGGAGCGGCTGGGGTGGCGGAGCTTTCTCAGGGCTTTCGCTTCAATCTGCCGGATGCGTTCTCGGGTTACATTGAACTCCTTGCCTACTTCTTCCAGGGTCCGGCTCCGGCCGTCTTCTAAGCCGAAACGCAGCCGCAGAACCTTTTCCTCCCGGGGCGTCAGGGAATCCAGCACATTGCCCAGGGTCTCCTTTAAGAGCGTGTGGCTGGCCGCCTCTTGGGGGGCCGGGGCCTCGTGGTCCTCGATAAAGTCTCCCAGGTGGCTGTCTTCCTCCTCGCCGATAGGCGTCTCCATGGAAACCGGCTCCTGGGCCACCCGCATAATCTCCCGCACCTTGTCTACCGGCATTTCCAGCTCCTCGGCAATCTCATCCGCGCTGGGTTCCCGGCCGTTTACATGCAAAAGCTGGCTGCTGGCCTTTTTCACCTTGTTGATGGTCTCCACCATGTGGACGGGAATGCGGATGGTCCGGGCCTGGTCCGCAATGGCCCTGGTAATGGCCTGGCGAATCCACCAGGTGGCATAGGTGGAAAATTTAAATCCCTTGGTGTAGTCGAACTTCTCCACCGCTTTGATCAAGCCCAGGTTGCCCTCCTGGATCAGATCTAAAAACTGCATGCCGCGGCCCAGATACCGCTTGGCAATACTGACCACCAACCGCAGGTTGGCCTCTGAAAGGCGCTTTTTGGCCGCCTCGTCGCCGTTTGTGATGCGTACCGCCAGACTTACCTCTTCATCCGGGGTCAGCAGCGGCACCCGGCCGATCTCCTTCAGGTATACCTTCACCGGGTCGTCAATAGCCACGCCCTCCGCGCCCCCGGCGTCCAGCTCCGCCGCCTCGCCAACCTTCACCAGCTCCGCGTCGTCCAGCTGCATATCGTCAAAATCTTCCACGATCTCCACGCCCTGGCTTTCCAGCGTGTCATAAAATTTTTCAATCTGCTCCGGGTCAAAGTCGATCTCCCCCAAAGCGTCCAAAATTTCCTTTGTGCTTAGCTGCCCCTTTGCCTTGCCGATTTCCACCAGGTCTTTAATCACTGTCTTCTTGTCTGGTTGTGCGCTCATAATTCCTCCACCGTTCCTTTCATTTTCCATTCCCCAAAATTTTCCTGCGATTTTTAGACCGCCGGGCTCTTCTCACCTGCCGGTTCCCAGCCTGGTCTGCCGTGCCCGGCAGAACCAAGCGCCCGGCAGAACGCTCACCCCACATTTTGCCATCATAAATTAAGGGGGTGGGCATCCGAACCTTATGTTACGGCGCGGGCCGCGGGAAGCCTTTAACTGCTGCCGCCTTTAGGGCGTCCGCGTTTTGCGGGCGCCCAGTTTCTTTTTAGCTTGGCGCGTCTCTCCCTTGCTTTTGCCTGCGCAGGTTTTTCATGTATTCCATCAGTTCTTCGTCGCTGGCGGTTTTCATCCATTGGACGCCCGCGCGGCCTCCCTCGTTTGTGATAATTCTGATATACTCCTTTGCGTCCTCCCCGGTGGGGGGAGCCTCCCGGCGCTGAGCCAGCATTCGGGCGAATTCGCCTATTTCCGCTCCGCTGAGCTCTTCGGCAAAATCGGCCATAGTTGCCGTGCCATGTATAGTTTTGCCCAATAAGGCGGCGTATACTCTGCGGTTAAAAGCGGTGATAAATTTTTGGGGGGGCATCAGCTGTGACAGGGCCGGAGCCTTGTCCTGATGCAGAAAAAGATAAACGATCAGGCCCTCTTCCGCTAAAGCGGCCCGCATATGCTCCTTCTTCTCCGGGTTCAGGGCCGCCCCGGCGTTTACCGCCGCCACTTCCATCTGCGACCTCGCCAGCTTCTTTTCTTCTTTTTTTACCTCTCTCTGGGTGAAACCGCCCGCTGTCTCCAAGATCCTGGCCTTGTCCACCCCAGTCTCAGCCGAAAGCTTTCCGGCGTACACATCCTGTTCCATGGGGTTCCGCAGCTTAGAGAGCACCCCGGCCACCGCCTCGCTTAAATACCGCAGGCGCCCCTCCTCCGTCTCCAGGTCAAACTGCTCCCGCAGCTTATGGAGCCGGTATTCCACATCCGTCCCCCCGCCTTCTAAAAGCTGCTTAAAGCGCAGGGGGCCGTCCTTGCCGTGCATCCGCATAAATTCGTCCGGGTCCTTGCCTCCAGGCACCGTCACTACCTTTATCCGCAGCCCCGCGTCCTTTAAAATGGGAATGGCCCTCTGGGTGGCCTTCTGGCCCGCCTCGTCGGAGTCATAGCAGATCACCGCTTCATCGGCATAGCGCTTCATAATTCTCGCCTGCTCCTCCGTAAGGGACGTGCCCAAAGAGGCGATGGCGTTTTGAAATCCAGCCCGGTGCAAAGCGATCACGTCCATATATCCTTCGGCCAGAATCAGCTGCCGGGAATCTGTGTTTTTAGCGAAATTCATGGCGAAAAGCCCGCTGCTCTTGTGGTAAACCGGCGTGTCGGAGGTGTTGATATATTTGGGCTTCTCGTCCGTCAGTACCCGGCCGCCAAAGGCCACTACATTTCCCCGCAGGTCAAAGATGGGAAACATGACCCTGCCCCGGTACCGGTCATAGGGATTGCCCCGCTGGGAAATCCTGGCCACATCCGCCTGGGTCATTTCATCTACCTTGTACCCCTTTTCCTGAAGATGATTAACAAGCCCAAACCCGCTTTCCGGCGCGTAGCCCAGGCCAAAGCGCTTAATGGTAGCCCCGTCCAGGCCCCTGCTCTTAAAATAGTCCAGCCCCGCCTTTCCCTCCGGCGAGCCCAGCACTTTGTAAAAGAAGCGCCCCGCTTCCCGGTTGATTTCTAGAATCCGCAGCCGCAGCCGGGAGAGGCTGTCGTCTACGCCGTCCTCCGGCATCTGCATCCCCGCCCGTTGGGCCAGCCATTTCACGGCCTCCAGAAAGTCCAGCCGCTCTATGTCCATCACAAAGTTTACTACGCCGCCGCCCTTGCCGCAGCCGAAGCAATAGTAGGAATTGTTTCCCGGATACACATTGAAGGACGGCGTTTTTTCACTGTGAAAAGGGCAAAGCCCTACCAGGTTCTTACCCCGGCGCTTTAAATTCACATAGTTGGCCGCAATCTCTTCCATCCTGCTGCGGTCTTCCAGTTCCCGCAAAAACTCCGGTGGAAATGCCATAGGCGCCTCCTTCTGCCGCGGGCCTTAAGGCCACGGGGCTTTGCTCCGCACCCCACCAGGCGCCTAACGCGCCTGGACCGCGCAATATTTCCTATCGTTAGAGTCTGCTACGTTGCCCAGGGGTTGGGGATGAAGAGGGATTTGTAGACGGAAACGGCAAAATGGTCGCTCATGCCGGCTACATAGTCTCTGGCGGCAATGGCGCGGCTTTCCTTTTCGGCGATTGCCTCCAGATACGGGGGCAGGGTCCCGGGCTTTTGAAAATGCTCCATAAGGCTTTCAATGATGTGCGGCACCTTCTTCTCTTCGCTTTTGGCATATTCATTGCGGTAAACCGCCTCGTACATGAAAGCATGCAATGCCTCATACGCTTCGTAGTCCGCCGGGGCCATGGCGATTGTCCCCTGGCGGCTGTTCTCTACAACGGACATTATCAGCGTGGTGATCCGCTGGGTCTTATTGCTCCCCAGCCGCGCCACAATGTCCCTGGGAATATCCGCCTCTGTCAACACGCCGGCCCGTATGGCATCGTCGATATCATGGTTTATGTAGGCGATTTTATCCGCCCAACGCACCAGGCGGCCCTCGGCGGTGGCAGCCTCTTTGCCCTCTGTGTGACAGGCGACGCCATTGCGCACCTCCCAGGTGAGGTTAAGGCCCCGGCCCTCCTTTTCCAAGCGCTCCACTACCCGGACGCTTTGCAGGTAGTGGTGGAAATTCCCCGGAGCCAGCGCGTTCAGCGCCCGCTCTCCGGCATGGCCAAAGGGCGTGTGACCCAGGTCGTGGGCCAGGGCAATGGCTTCGGTCAGGTCCTCGTTGAGCCCCAATGCTCTGGCAATGGTCCGGGCAATCTGCGATACCTCCAGAGTATGGGTCAGCCGGGTACGGTAGTGATCCCCCTGGGGGGCTAAAAACACCTGGGTCTTGTGTTTCAGCCGCCGGAAGGACTTACAGTGGATGACCCTGTCGCGGTCCCGCTGAAAAGGCGTGCGCAGGGGGCACTCCGGCTCGCCGGCCGCCCTGCCTCTCGTCTGGCTGGAACGGGCGGCCCAGGGCATAAGGGTCTCGTTCTCTATCTGCTGATAGCGCTCTCTGGCAGTCATACGGTCAGCCTCCTTTTGCGTATGCAGGCCGGACCCGCTTTCTTTCCCTTTGGGCTCAGTAGACAAAACGGTTAGCCTGCTTTCGTCCAAATTATCGTTGTATACATATACGCGGCTGAGTGGAGAATTTCTTTTTATGGAGAAAAAAATTTACATTTTTTGCGTCAACAAGTTCCACTTTTCCTTTTCCGCTTTACGCAATGGGAAATGGAACATACTTCTTCCCCGCCTCCTTAAGGCCGGCCTTTCCCGCCGTGGCGTCCGCCAAACGCCGTTTCAGTCCCTCCAGCCGCTCCGGCTCCAGGTAGAAACGCAGCCGCACCTTCTCTAAGAACTCTGTGTCCTCTACCACTCCCCCGTTCTCCGGCACAAGCCCCTGCACCCGGCCATACTGCTCATATCCACAGTCCGCCTCCATAACCAGGCATTCCTTCATTCGCACTTTCTGCGCCGCCGCCAAGCCAATGCTGGCCGTATGGGAATAGGCCCGGATCAGTCCCCCGCCGCCCAGCAGAATTCCGCCAAAATACCGGGTGGCCACTACGGCCACATCCACCACGCCCGCCTTTTTTAGGGTTTCAATCACCGGTATTCCCGCCGTGCCTTGGGGCTCGCCGTCATCGGAAAACCGCCCAACGCCCCCTTGCCGCAGGACATAGGCGTACACATTGTGGGATGCGTCCCAATATTTCGCCTTTACCCGGGCAATAAAGGCCAGGGCTTCCTCCTCTGTCTCAACGGGCCTGCAAGTCCCTATAAACCGCGACTTGCGTTCTACAAACTCATCTGTCCCTTCCTGCCCCACAGTAATATATTCCATCCCGACCCCCCTCTTTTCCTAGCGCCCTTCATCTTCGCGCCGCTGGAAAAAGGACGGTGTATCATCACACCGTCCTTTTTTCGATTACCTGTTTTCTTCCGCTGTGTCCCGCTTTGCCAGAGTATAGCGGCGGCCGTAAGGGTCCCGGTCCAAAAACCGGCCGTCATACAGGGCGCGCCGCAAAGTGGCGGGGTCCCGGAAAGTGTGCCAGCTGTTCAAAAGCTCGTTCACTTCCTTTTCCGAGTACTCCACCTCCGGCCGGAACTTCTCCGCCAGATAACTGAGGGCCTCCTGCTGCATGGCCCGCTTAACGGGAAACTGCACCAGCCTGCCCTCCTGATCCAAAAAATTTTTAAGCTGCTTCATAAGCGGTTACTTCAGCCCGTAGCGCTTCTTGAACATGTCCACACGTCCGCTGGTATCCACCAGCTTCTGCTTGCCCGTAAAGAACGGGTGGCACTTGGAACATATTTCGACTTTGATGTCCTTCTTTGTGGACCGCGTGTGAATCACATTTCCGCACGCGCAAGTGATGGTAGTCTCCTGATAGTCGGGATGTATATTCTGCTTCATAGCTCTCTTTCACCTCTTTACGGTCAAAATATAGCGTTATTATACCACGCTGCGATACAAAATGCAAGCCTTTGGGGAAACTTTCTCTCGGCGTGTCCTTCGTTATTCTTAACTTCATTTGTTTATTTTTAATTATACCAGCTTTATCCACTGTTTGCCACTAAAATACGGAAACGGAAATTGTAACCGCCACACCCCGCATTTCTTGTTGTTCCAACCACTTCTCTAGGGCCGCGGGACTCTGCCCCGCACCCTGCCGCCTTTGTAAAGGGCGAGGGTCCCCGGGATCTCCCCCGTCACGCCGCTCACGTTGCCCGGCGGAGAAAAGAGCCGGCGGGCACTTCTAGGCCGGTTTGCCAGTAGACCAGCATTTCGGCATGGGGGGCGGCGGCGATGGGTTCCCAGTCGGCGTTAAAGAGATTTTCCAGGCGGGCTTTTATGGGCGGGGCATCCGGCCGCAGGATGTCCACCTCGTCTCCGGCCATAAAGCGGTTGCGTTCAGAAAGCTTTATGTAGCGGCCCGCCCGGCCTTGGCTTACGGCTACCAGCTCGTAATTGCGGGTGTAGTGGCTGCGGTCCGGGGTCTGGCCGGGCTCGCCGCCAAAGTAGAAGCCCGGGGAATAGGCCCGGTGGCTGATTTTTTCCGTTTCCTCCAAAATCTCCGGGGGTAGAGTACCCTCATTTTCCATAAACCAGTCAATGGCCCTGCGGTAAGCCGCCGTGACAGAAGCCACATAGTAGGCGGACTTGGCCCGCCCCTCAATCTTCAGGCTGCTGATTCCCGCCTCCATCATCTGGGGGATATATTCGATCATCCTGAGATCGTTGGAGTTGAGAATATAGGCGCCCTCTTGATTTTCAATGATTGTAAAATGCTGCTCCGGCCGCTGCTTTTCCGTAAGAAAATATTCCCACCGGCAGGGCTGGGCGCATTGCCCCCGATTGGCGTCCCGGTTGGCCATATAGTTGGAAAGAAGGCAGCGCCCGGAAAAGGACACGCACATGCTGCCATGGACGAACGCCTCCAGCTCCATCTCCTTTGGAATTCTCCGGCGAATCTCCGCTATCTCCGAAAGGGGAAGCTCCCGGGCCAGCACCACCCGCTTGGCCCCCAGCTCCCAGCAGGCGCGGGCGGCGGCATAGTTCACAATGCCCGTCTGGGTGGATACATGCCGCTCCACCTGGGGGGCATACTCCCGGGCCATAGAGAGCACCCCCAGGTCCGAGATAATAAGGCCGTCCACCCCTACCCGGGCGCAGTGGCTCAGGAATCCCGGCAGCGCCGCCAGCTCATAGTTCCTGGGCAAAGTATTGCAGGTAACGTAGAGCTTCACCCCATTTTCGCGGCAGTACTCCGCAGCCCATGCCAAATCGTCCTCGCCGAAGTTCTCCGGCGCGGCCCGCATTCCGTAGTCCTTGCCGGCCAAGTACACCGCGTCCGCCCCATAGCGCACGGCGGCGATCAGCCGTTCCTTATCTCCGGCGGGAGAGAGCAGCTCCGGCCTTCTTTGCACCCCCGCCTTTATCCTGTTTGCTTCCCTCATTCTATCCCCGCCGCAATTTTATTTTCCTCATGCTCGTACTCATTGGTAGCATAGTAGGCCACGCCGTCTTCCGAATGGCAGAAATACAGATACTGGGCCGCGTTCCCTTCGGTGCTGGGCTTCAAGGCCGCGTTGATGGCGTCCATGCCGGGGTTGCAGATAGCGCCCGCGGGCAGCCCCTGCACGTTGTAGGTGTTATAATTCCCATAGCTCAGCGCGCCGCCCTGTTCCTGCATATCCTGGGCGTTCCTGTAGGGATAATAGGCGGTGGAATCGCATTCCAGGAAGAAAATGTCATAGTCCGCCCCAAAGCTCAGGCGGTTGTGGAGCACCGCCGACACATCGTACATATCCGTAGGGCTGGCCGCCTCCGCCTGGATGATGCTGGCCATGGTAATCACCTGGTCCAGGGTCATGCCGGAGCTCGCTACCTTGTCCATCATTCTTTCGTCCATCTTCTGTTGGAAGTTCCAAAGCAGCTTGCCTACCACGGAATCCATCTCTTCGCCCTTATAAAACTCATAGGTATCCGGGAAAAGATAGCCCTCCAGCTTGTAATACTTCCCGCTGGAGCCAGCCAGCTTGCCAATGGCGTCATAGTCGTTAAAATCCTCGGAATTCAGGGCCGCCAGGAAATCTTGGGCGGAGCAGACCTCGTTCTCCTCCATGAGCCGCGCCGCCTGCAAAGCGGTGACGCCCTCCGTCAGGGTGACCTTCACCACTTCCCTGGTATCCGTACCGCCAATCAGCGTGTTAATCAGGTCTTCATAGTCCAGATTGGTACCCACCTGCTTGCGCATTCCCGGCTCAAAGTCCTCAATATCGGCGGTTACCTTGCAGTAGAGGCTGAAAAACTCCGGCTTCTGAATGGCCCCGGCCTTAAAGAGGATATCCGCCAGCTTATCTTCCGTGAGGATTCCTTCGGGTATGTCAATATCCACCTTCCCCTGGGCCCGGCCCACGGCAAAAAAGTCGTTGGACCCGCCAATGAGATAGCTGGCAAAGGTAAAGGACACCAGCAGTACCATACACAGCCATACAAAGGAGAATACCCGCTTATTTTTCCGGGCCTTTACCCGGTTGCGCTTCTTGTGGGCCCTTTTTTCCGCCTTTCGCTCTTTTTCGGTAAGGCTGGCCTTTTTTGCGGACTGGGGCTCCGTAAAGCTCTGGCTCTCCCGCCGGCGCCTGCTGGGCTCTGTAGCGCTGGCCATCAGGTCCCGCTGGTCAATATTAACTTTAAACCCTCCTGTAGAGCCCTGTTCTCCATTATGGCGTGGTTGTTGGTTCATAGCGTGGTTCCTTTCTGCTCTCCTAAGGTCGTGGGCTTTGCCCACACCCACCACCTTTTGAAAAAGGTGGACGAAGACTTTTGATCCGAATTTTTTCTTGGTTTAACAGGCGGCCGCTGTCCCGGAGCCGCAGGCTCCAGCTGCCACCGGCCTTTCGGGCGGCGCTTTGTCTGGGAAGAATCCTCACCGGAAGCCTTTTTCCATCGCCAGTAAGCGATTCACGGTAGCATCCAACGGACCGCGTCCACAAAGCTGCCAGGTTTCCCTCCCCGAAGGCGCCGCTTTGCCTGACCCCGCGGCATGGGATGCTTCTCGTCTACCGGCTCGGTCGGGTCAGAACGATCCCCACTGGGGATCTTCCCCGTCACGTTGCCATTGATTGAATGGAGGTTTGGATTTCTTGGGCCGCCGCAGGAGAGACTAGGGCGGCTGCCAATTTTAGTCCGAACTGGGTGGAAACGCCCATTCCCCTAGCGGTGATGAAATCTCCGTCCTGCACTACAAAGCTCTCGCTGAGGCTTGCGCCGCCCTCTTGCAGGTCCTTTTGGAAATTGGGGAAGGCGGTGGCCTTTCGGCCTTTTAAAAGCCCCTTGTGGGCCAGAATGGAGGGCGCGGCGCAAATGGCCCCCACCAGCTTGCCATTTTCCGTACAAAAATCAATGAGCCCCTGTACCTCCGGCGACTGTTCCAGGTTCAGCGTCCCCGGCAGGCCCCCGGGCAGCACCAGGGCTTCCAGGCCCTCTGGCTGGGCGTTGGCAATCTCTATGTCCGCCACTACCGGCACCCCGTTGGACGCGGCCACCTGCTTGCCGGTAACGCCCACTGTCTTTACCTCCACTTTGGCCCTGCGCAGAATATCCACCGGGGCCATGGCCTCTACCAGCTCAAACCCTTCCGCCAACAATACATATACCATTTCTATCTCTCCTTTACAGATTTCTTATGATCCCAGCAGGGACAGCACCGGCCCGCTTCCATGCTGCTTGATGTAGGACACCACTTCTTTCCTGCCCAATACCCTCTCCGTCAGCTCTGGCGGAAACCCGCCAAAGCATTGGGTCATATCCCGCTTCATCGCGCCGTTTAGCTCCTTTAGCAGCAAGGCGTCCCCCCGCTTTCTCGCGGCCTCTTGGGGCGGCCAGCCTACGCCGAATTCCCCTTGAAACAGCTTCTCCAGCGTACACTGCAAATTGATCTCCCCCATCCAGCCAAAATTGAGTCCCAGCGGCACAGACGCCGCGTTGCCTCCGTTGATCCTGCCAAACAGAAAGGCGTCCTGGGGTGTGGGCAGATAGCCGCACAAAACACCGGGCATACTGTTGCAGGCCAGCATCATCCCCTGGCCGGAGGAACAGCCGGTCACCACAAAGTCCACCGCGCGGCTGGCCAGCAGAAGGCCCGCCAGCAGCGCCGTCTCCACATAGGAATAGGAAGCCTTTTCCTCCGGGAACACGCCGAAATTTTCCACCTCATGCCCCCGGCCCTTCACCGCCTCCTGGGTGCAGCGGTATAAAAGCTGGTTCTTCTCCTTCTGGGAGGATCCCTGAATCACGCCGATTTTCATGCTCCCGCTCCTTTCGGAATCTCTCTTGGGGCACAGGCCGAGCTCAGCCCAAAGCCGCCATCACCCTTTCATGGACCTGTTCCACCGGCAGGGGCTCTCCATTCCGGGCGCAGGGGACTATCTGCCAGCCCAATCTTTCGGCCGCAAAGTAAGCGCACTGGGCGCAGCTTTCTAAAAAGGCCACGTCCCGCTCGTGGATATCCCTTTGGCCGCCGTCCTGATAGCGCCGGGTCAGCAGCTTTTGAGAGACTTCCACCGGCATGTCCAGCAAAATCACCTGGTCGGGCCGGGGCAGGCCCAGCTTGCCGTATTCCAGGTCCTCCACCCAGTGGATGTAGCCGCCCCACTGCTCCCGGGGCAGCTTTCCCATCTGGTACAAAAGATTGGATGTGGCGTAGCGGGCCGCCAGAATCCGGACGCCCTTTTGATAGTCCGCCTCCCAGTCCCGGCGGTAGCTGGCATAGCGGTCCACCGCGTAAAAGAGACCGGCCGCGTAGGCGTTCACATCTTCCGGGGAGCCGCCAAAGTCCCCGTGCAGGTACATCTTCACCAAAGCCGAGGAGGGGGAATCGTAATCAGGAAAGGAAACCAGCCGCACGGGCCCCCTCCTGGACAGGGCTTTCTCCAAAAGCTCCACCTGGGTGGTCTTTCCGCTGCCGTCCAGCCCCTCCAGCACCACAAGGCTCATAGGGCGCCTCCCCGGAGGCCCGCGAACTTCTCCCGCACCTGCGCCGCTTTCCCGCAGCTCATCTTTCCCTCCGGGCAGCTTCCCCGCAGGCAGGGAGGGCCGGCGGTTTCAAAGAGCCCCGGGGCCGCCTCCTTCGCCAAAGCCAGCATCCGGGTGGCCAGCTCCCGGATCTCCCACTGGGCCCGGTTGCAGCAGCGGTGGGAAAAGAAATGCCGCAGCTCCCGAGCGTTCATGGTGCAGATCATCTTGGTGGCGCAGGCGTTGGGCAGCACAAAGCGGGCGTCTTCTATGGCCATTTTCTCTGCTTTTTTCTTTGCGGCGGCTTCCTCTAAGCCTTGGTCCATCAGGGCCTTTTTATGCTTTTCCTGCAAAATCTCCGTCAGCCTTTCATAGTGGCGGGCGTCCTCCTCCATGGCCGTTTGAAATTCCTCCATAGCCTCGGGCAGCGCGGCAATCTCCGGCGGCGCCACGAACTCAAAGCGCTTTTCCCGGACATACCGCTGGCTCTGCACGCTGAAGGAGGCAATGCGGTGCCGGGTAATTTGGGCCAAAAGCGACCGGGAAACGCCCTCTATGCCAAAGGTAAAGCTGGCGTGCTCAATGGGGCTTTCATGTCCCAGGGAATTGAGCATATGAATGAAGTCTTCCGTCTTCTCCGGCGTCAGGCCCTCATAGACCGTGTCAATGGAAGCAGGCGAATAGCAGAGCTTGGCGGCGCAGGCCACCGTGCGCTCCGGGTCCGGCGTGTATGTGAGCAGGTTTACTTTCATAGCGGGCGTCCTTTCGTGTAAATCTCTATAGGTCGTTCATGCAAGTTTTGTGGAAGGAGGGAAGCCCGTAAAGCCAGAGCCCGCCCACCCGGATGCGGTTCTCCTGCATGGAAATGCGAAGCCACTCCAGATATCGGTCGTTCTTATTCAGCACCCGGATATACTCCACTTCCCGGTAATCCAAATCGAAAACCTGTCTTGTCAGCGGATTCATAGAGTACCGTTTCTGGTTCTGCATAGGCCGCACATACGTACAATACCCATATATTTCCAGCCCCACCCCCGCCAGCAGAAGCAACGCCAGCACAATCAACACTTTCCGTCTCATACTAACGCCTCCTAAAATGCTATTTCTATTCCTGGGAATATTCCCGGGTTTAAGGCCGTGGGACGCTGTCCCACACCCTGCCACCTTTGTAAAGGGCGAAGGTCTCCAGTGGAGACCGTTCTGAGCCGACCGAATCGGCAGATGAGACGGCGAAACTTTTAATCCGTTTTTGCTTGATTCCGTACCCCTGGCTTTCGGGGCGGAGCCGTTGGCGCTTGCTCTGGCGCTTCTATCCTTCCGCTTCTTCATCCGCCCACAGCATTCCCTGGGTGCGGAATTCCTCCAGCCAGAAGGCGTCCAGCTCCCGGGCCATTTCTTCCCCGCTTCGGTTTTCCTCCAGCAGCTGGTTCAGCAGCTCTCCGAACTGCTCACAGCCGGCGTACATCTCCGGCCTGCAGGCATAGCGGAAGCTGGAGGCGTCCCGCAGCATGAAGATTTCCACCGGGTTCTCCTCCGGGCGCACTCCCTCCATCAGGCTGGGCTCCATGCTCAGCGCCTCCCGGTAGATGGGCAGGTATCCGCATACCTTGGCCAGATGGGTGTTGTTGTCGCAATTGGTCATATACTCTAAAAAGTGGATGGCCTTTTCCCGCTCTTTCACCGCCGGGGCCAGGCCCCAGCCCCACCAGTCAAAGGGAGCCACCGCGGCGTCCCCCTCCCCCAGGGGCATCCCCGCCGAAGACCAGCTGCCCTGGGGCATTTTCGCCGCCAGTTCCCGCTCCACGGAAGCCTCCGCGAAAAGGAACCCGGCCCGGCCCTCCACAAAAGCTGCCACGGCCTCCTCCTGGCTGCTAAGCCCATCCTCCAGCAGCATGTCCCGTACAGCGGTAAAGAGTTCCATTACCTGCGGAATCTTTTCTCCAGAAAAGATGGTGTCCTGCGGATCTCCTTTGCCGAAATAAGCGACGCACAAATCCGCCGGGACCCCCGCCCCTACTCCGCTCCAGATTACGGTATCAAAAAGCTCGTCCAGCTTATTTCTGTCCATGGCCAGCCTCCCCCGCGCCCCCAGTTTTTGGGAAGCGTCCGGCACCTGGCTCCACCACTGGCAGAAGGCCCGGTCCGTCTTGACTTCCTGGGCCTCGTTATAGCTCTCCATCCAATCCGCCCGGTAGAAAAAAGCGTTCTGGGTGAAGTCGGCGGGAATCGCGTAAAGCCTTTCCGGGCCCATAGAGTGCATGGCCCGCCGGGCCGTTTCCGTCAGGTTTCCCTCATAATCCCAAAAGTGCTTGTAATCCATCAAGTCAACCAGGTCTCCGGCGGCGGCATAGTCCGGCACATCCTGACCCGCCACCTGGATAATATCAGCCTCGCCTGTCCGCGCCGCCTGCTCCAGCGCCGCCTGATGGGGATATTCCAGGATCTCTACCCGCGTTCCCGGAAAATCCGCCTGATAACGCTCTACAATTTCCTCCAGCGCCGCAATATATTCCCGGTCCAAATCGTACCCAGCCACTACCAGCTCCACCGGCTGGCCGTCGTTTTCCGCCGTAACCTGGCTTTCATATATGACATGCCCGGAATCGTCTCCCCCGCAGCCAAAAAGCCCGCCTGCCAGCAGCAGGCCGGCAAGGGCCAGCGGGAACATCCTGCGCTTCATAGCTTCACGTCCCTTTCCATATATGGCTGGTCTGCACCCAGCCTATATTGCTATTATAACTTTTCCAGCGGGAAAATACAAGCCGCTGGGCGCAAATCGCCCAAGCGGCTTAAAAAATTCACAATATATGGGGCCTATCCGGCGCTAAACCCGAAGGACATAGCCCTCCTTACGGGGCCGGGGCTCCGGCGCGGGACCCTCCGCGTAACCGATAGCCAAGGACCCGACCCCTCGCAGATTCTCCGGCAGGCCCCACTTCTTCAGTAGCGCCTTGCCCTCTGGCAGCTGGAACATCTCATGCTCCCCGTGAATCCAGCAAGCCGCCGCGCCCAAAGCATGGGCGGCCAGCATCATGGTGTCCAGCACGCAGGCGCCGTCTTCCACACAGGTGTGGACGCTGGGATCGGCCAGCACCAGCAAAATAGCGGGCGCGCCATAGTAAGGGTCGCCGGAGCCGCCCCGGGCTTGGCAGTTCAGCTCCTGTACCGCCCGCCGGTCCTCCGGGTTCTGGACAGCGATAATCACCGGTGACTGAGCGCCCCGGCCTGTGGGGGCCCAGGTGCCGGCCTCCAGGACAGCGTCCAAAACCTGGCCCTCCAGGGGTTGGTTCTGAAATTTACGGATGCTTCTTCTGGTCAAAATCGCGTTGATAACCGGATTATCCATATTGTATTATCCTCCTTATGAAACATATTAAAAATAGAGTTATTTTACAAAAGCCTTTCAAGTGTTCCTGATCCTCCAGACGTACTAGCCGGGTTTGGCGGCAAGACCGCGAGGCGCCGTCCCGCGGCCCTTGGCTGCCCGATAGGCTCTTGCGGCCTGCGTCAGCATCTCTCCCGCGCCAACCCGGTACCCCGCCAGCGCGAACAAGCCCTTGCCCTCTTTGTCCGCCAGCAGCGCCAGGGGCAGCACGCCCGGCTCCAGGTACATTCTGCGGGCTACCGCCTCTGCCGCTTCTACGGCTTCCGTCAAAATTTCCACCCGGCAGTCCAGCTCCCGCAGTTCTCCGGCCCATTCTTCCAGCTCCAGCATTAAGTGCTGCGTGGGTTCCGCTCCCGGCTCTGTCCAGCAGGCCAAGGTAAGATCCCCCGTTCCCAGCAGCTCCTGTAAGGGCGTCTCCGTTCCGCCACGCCGTATGGCTGCGTCCGGCAGTGTCAGGCTCTGCAGGAAATCCTCTGGCCTTCCTTTGCGGAATACTGGCTGTATCTCCGCTTTCTCTCCTGCCCCCAGCCAGAACTCCCCCCAATTGACCAGCTGGTTTCCGTTGGGCAATCTGGTAGCGGCGGTCCACAGCCACCGGCCCTCGGGCAGTTGGCTTTGCGCCGGGTCTACCGGCTGCCAGCCGCTGTCCCAGATCATCAGCCCCAGCCGCCCGCCGCTTTCTCCCTGGACTGGAAACGCCGCCCAGCCCTTTTCCATGCCGTCCGCTAAACGCCAGCCGTCCCGCCAATACTCCGGCCGGCCTCCGGCTCCCAGCCGCGCGGGTATGCCCCGGCTCCGGCAGATCCCGCAGAACAGGCTTTTCATTCCCAGCCGGTTGGCCGCTCTCAGCCGCCACGCTCCCGCTATCGTCTGGGGGATGTCCTGAAAGCTGTCTAGCTGTGTAATATTTTCGCATAGCCAATTCCAGAGCTTCTCCGGGGGCACCAAAGGGGCTTCTTTTTCTAGGAGAGCCCGCCAAGGGGCCAAAGGTTCATGGCCGATTCGGGGAGAAAGCAGTCCTTGGGCAAAGACGTCCTCCGGCAGCCCCCTTTCAAACCGGTACGCCTCCCGGCAGTCCTCCAAAACCGCCAGGGGCACGTTCGCCGCTCTGTCCTTGGGGGTAAGCAGGGCATAAGCCCGCAGCAACGCCGGATCCCCGGTGGGAGGACAGGGCTGCGGCGCTTTTCTGGCTTCCCGCTCTGTCTTTGCTAAATGCAGCGTCCGGGCCCGCCGCTCTTTCTGTTCAGGGCTCAGGGCCGGAACCTGCAGGCCGCTGTCCTTGGGAGCGATAAAGCTGGCTTCCCCGGCGAAAGCGCTTTCCCGCTTTTTCAGCTCCACCACCGCCCGCTCCGCCTCTCCGGTATACGCCAGCACATTTCCGGAAAAGCCGTTGTTCTCCCCGCAGATCCATATGCTGCCCAGCCCCAGCTCTATACGCGCAAGCCCCCGCTCGTCCGCCGTACGCCAGGCAATGGGCCGCAGGGCCCCTTCATTTAAAATATAAAAGCCCACCTTTGCCCCGGCCGCCCCAGGGCCCTGGACTTCTATGGTAAAATCCCGCGTCTCGGCATACCGCCTGGTGACGCTCTCATAGGCCACGCCCTCCCGGATGGAAAGGGCTTCATCCCGCACGCCGGGGAAAAGGCCGGCAGGCTCCAAATCTCCCACAAAGGCCCGGGCATGAATCAGCATGGCCCGCCCCGCCGCCTGGGTAAACCAGCCCCTGTCCAAAAGAGGCTCCGGCTCACAGGCCCCCAAGTACCGCCACCTCCGCCCGTCCCAAGCTTCCACCCAGGCGTGGTTGTCATCACAGTGGGACCACCAGGGCGCGTAAATCTGCCGGGCGGCAATTCCCACGCTGCGCAGGGCGTTGACGGTAAAGAGGGATTCCTCTCCGCACCGGCCCCATCCCCTGTGATAGATTTCCAGCGGAGAGGAGGTCCGCTCATCCGTGGACCGGTATACCACCCGGCCCGCGCACCAGGCGTTGACCCGCTGGATGGCTTCCGGCAGGGTAAGGCCCCGCACCAGGGGCTCCAGCTCCTGGCGGAAGACGGGACGGCAGTCGGAAAGGGTCTCGTTATTAATCCGGGGGCAGAGGACGTGAAGCAGAAACAGCTCTTCCGGGAGCTCCCTGCACCAGGGGAAAGCCTCCCTGACATAGGCGGCCTCTTGGGCGAAGCTTTCCAGCAGAGACAGCGGGTAGTCCCCCAGGTCGGTGGCGGGGAGGGAGGCTAATGTCCAGAGGAGAAGGGGATTACCGGTGGGATGCATTCCGGGGATTTTTTCCGCTATATGCTTGCGGGCGGACCAGGCATTTTGGGCCCGCCGGGTGTTTTTGGGTGACAGCATGAGGAACTCCTTTCGGGTGCGCTCTTTAAGGCAATACCGCACAATTCTGCAAGCAAGACAGTGCTTAAGGGGGAAGGTCCCCGGTGGGGACCGTTCTGACCCGACCGAGTCGGCAGGCGAGACCCGTCAGCCGCGAATTGCGCGGTAATGCCTTAAAACCTTTAAGCTTTGCCCCGAACCCTGCCAAGAGCCGGGAGGAGGCTTTAGCCAGCTCTTCACTCCTGGACCGGGTTTGGGTTTTCCACTTTTTCGCTTTTAGTTTCCATCAGCCTTGAGGTTAACCTGCAAGACGGTGTCCACTGGGTCGGGCAGCACTGGGTCGGGACCCAAGTCGGCGAAGACTACGTCAGGATAGTTGTTGGTAATCCAGCTGTTGGCCAGCTTGATCTCCCCGCCTGTGGCCAGCCAGCGGACGCTTTCAATCTGTTCCTGGCTCACTCCTGGCAGGGGCATGGCGCCGATGGTGTTCTCAAAAAGATGGTAGTACAGGGTATTGCCTTTGCGGGTGATCCGGCCGCAGTCAGGCTTGGGCATTCCGGCCTTGCCGCAGCCGTAGACGCTCTCGCTGTTCTTGGCCATCCACTGGCCGATTTCCGTCAATATCTTCATGGACTGGGGCGGGATATTTCCCCGGGCGTCCGGGCCCACGTTGAGGAGCAGATTGCCGCCTTTGGAGACGCACTCCACCAGCTTCTTGATGAGCATGGAGGCCGGCTTATAGTAGTTGTCCAAAGCGCAGTAGCCCCAGTTTCCGTTCATGGTGACGCAGGCTTCCCAGCAGAGGTCCCTGCCCTGCTTGTCCAGCAGGCCGTTGGGGGGGATGATCTGCTCTGGGCTTACAAAGTCCCCGTGATAGGGCTTGGGGTCCCCCTCCCACAGGGAGCCGAAGCCCTCGCCGCTGACCTCCAGGCGGTTGTCCAGAATGATCCCCGGCTGCAGCTCCCGCACCATAGAGGCCAGCTCCGCGCCCCGCCATTTTTCCCCGCGCATGGCGTTTTCGCCCTCCCCATAGGAGAAGTCGAACCACATAATATCCAGCTTGCCATAGTTGGTGCATAGCTCCCGCACCTGGCCGTGAAGGTAGTCCAGATAGCGGTTAAAGTCCCGGCCGTCGTTGTTTTCCTGGGGATTGTCCCGCATGGGGTGGTGGGCGTCTCCGTAGTGGGGGTAGTCCGGGTGGTGCCAGTCCAGCAAAGTGAAATAGAGCCCTACCTTCAGGCCCTCCGCCCGGAACGCCTCTAAAAACTCCCGGACAATGTCCCGGCCGAAAGGCGTGTTGGTGGATTTAAAGTCCGTCAGCCGGCTGTCGAACAGGCAGAAGCCGTCGTGGTGCTTAGAGGTAAGCACCGCGTACTTCATCCCCGCCGCTTTGGCGGCCTTGGCCCACTTTTGGGGGTCAAAGTCCACAGGGTTAAACTCCCGGAAGAAGGGCATGTACTCCTCCTCCGGCATCTTCTCCGTGCTGCGCACCCACTCCCCCCGGGCCGGGATGGCATAGAGCCCCCAGTGGATGAACATGCCGAACCTGGCGTCCAGATACCACTGCATTCTCTTGTCGTACTCTTCACGGTTAAACTGATACATACCAGCACCTCTTTCAATAATTTTTTTCAGCAAAAACCGCCTATCGCGCCCGCATATAGACCCTGTTATACCAACAGGCATACCGCCTGGGCCGCCATGCCCTCTCCAGCGCCGGTAAAGCCCAGCCCTTCCTCGGTGGTGGCTTTTACGCTGACCTGGCTTACGTCCACGCCGCAGGCCCTGGCCAGGTTTTCCCGCATTCTGGGGATATGCGCCGCCACTTTGGGCCGCTGGGCAATCAGCGTCGCGTCCACATTGCCGATTTCATATCCCCGCCCCCGCACCAGCCCGCACACGGCGGCCAGCAGCTCTAAGCTGTCCGCCCCGGCATAGCGGGGGTCGCTGTCCGGGAAGATCTGGCCGATGTCTCCCAGCGCCGCCGCTCCCAGAAGGCTGTCCGCCACAGCGTGGGCCAGCACGTCCGCGTCGGAATGGCCCAGAAGCCCCCGCTCATAGGGGATCTCCACCCCGGCCAGAATCAGTTTGCGCCCTTCAACGAGCCTGTGTACGTCGTAGCCTGTACCGATTCGCATGTCTTCTCTCCCCCATCCATTTGGCCATTGCCCGGGCCGAAACCAGATCTTCCTGTGTAGTAAGCTTGAAGTTCTTATACTCTCCCTGGGTCAGCTTCACCTGCCTTCCCATCGCCTCTACAAGCTGACAGTCATCCGTATATACCGCGCCCATGGAATTTGCGTACTTAATAGAATTTATATATAGCTTTCTTTCAAAAGCCTGCGGCGTCTGTATGGTCATAAGGCTTTTCCGATCCGGCGTTGTCTGCACAAAGCCCCTGCTGTCGACAATTTTACAGGTGTCTTTACAGGGGACCGCCGCGCTGGCGGCTTTGTATACCAGCGCGTCCTGACATACCGCGTTTACCGTCTTCAGGGAAACCATTGGTCTTGCTCCGTCATGAATCAGTACATATGGGTATTCATTTCCCAAAGCCACAACTCCGTTCCACACGGAATTTTGCCTTTCTTTTCCGCCTATGGCAAAAATCACCTCCTTATGAACATTCCGCGTGATCTCCTCGAACCGCTCCCGGTCCTCCTGCCTGCAAACGAAACATATTTTATGGACGTATCTACACGCGGACAGC
>CANONE010000020.1 GCA_947567585.1 uncultured Clostridia bacterium
TATACCACCTACATATTTTGCGGAAACCTGGTTTTTTCCTTTTTCACCGAATCCGCTTCCGGGGGTATGTTCTCTTTGGTGGGAAACGCGGGCATCCTGCGGCAGGTCAACGTGCCCAAAAGCCTCTTTCTTCTCTCGCGGAATGTTCAGGTCTTTATCAATTTCCTGTTGAGTTTGTGCGTTTTCTTCTTGTTCTGTGTCTTGGACGGCGTGGCGTTCTCCTGGCGCTTTTTGACGTTGGCCTTTCCCATTTTCTTTCTGCTGCTTTTCAATATTGGGACGGGCCTTTTGCTGGCGGTGGTTTTTATCTATTTTCGGGATGTTCAGTACATCTGGACAGTGGCCGTCCAGCTGCTGATGTACGCCTCCGCCATCTTTTACCGGGTGGACGCCTATCCTCTGGAAAGCCAAAGGCTGTTTCTGCTGAACCCCCTGTATGTGTTTATCCGCTATTTCCGCTGGGTGGTTTTGGACGGCGGCATTCCCGACCTCTCACTGCACCTGCTGATTATAGCCGACGCCCTGGCGGTGCTGGGGGCGGGCCTTCTGGCCTGCAAAAAATACAGCGGCAAGCTGCTCTATCATGTATAAGAACCCGTTTGGCAATCCAGGCCATGTTCCCATGCGCTGAGTATAGGAACGCGGTCCGGCGGCGCGGGTTCTACGGAGAAATTACGGCGAAAGGAACGGTACCGGGCATAGAAGGCGGCTCTTTCATCCTTCTGTGCGGATTTTGTACCGCATGGCGGTTAATATGGCGATTTTGACGGCCTCCGGGGTCTCCATCTGCTTTATGGTTCGGGACTATAAAGACGACAGCCTGGGTCAATCCCTGCTCAGGCGGTTAAAGGGCAGCTACCGCAAAGCGCCCTTCTGGGCAAACCGGGATATCAGCTTCTCTCTGGAAAGGGGAGACCTTCTGGGGATTATCGGCGGCAACGGGGCGGGAAAGTCCACGCTTTTGAAGGCGGTGGCGGGGATCATGCCGCCCACCCAGGGAGAGATCCGGCGCCAGGGCTCTCTGGCGGCTTTGCTGGAATTGGGCAGCGGCTTTGACCCGGAGATGACCGTGCGGGAAAACATTTACCTGCGCGGGGCTTTTTTGGGCTATACCCACAGATTCATCCAGGAAAAGTACTGGGAAATACTGGCCTTTTCGGAGCTGGAGGACTTCGAGAACTGGCCCTTCAGCCAGCTTTCCTCCGGGATGCGCTCCCGGCTGGCTTTCGCCATCGCATCCCTGGTCCAGCCGGATATTCTGGTATTGGACGAGGTTCTGGCCGTAGGCGACGGGGCCTTTCGGGCCAAAAGCGAAAGGAAGATGCGGGAGATTATCGAAGGGGGCGCCGCCACTATTTTGGTGACTCATGCTATTCACCAGGTGCGAAGCCTTTGCAACAAGGTGCTCTGGCTGCACAAGGGGCGGCAGGTGATCTTTACCGGGGCTGTGGAAACCGTCTGCGACCGGTATGAGGACTTCTTAAGGTCCGGCGGGCCCCTGCCTGATCTCAGCGGCATAGAAAGACTGGACCAAGGAGGGCTGTAGCTATGAACGACAACCTGCGGGCGGGCCTGGTCTCCATTGTCACGCCGGTGTTTAATGGGGAAGAGCACCTGTCCCGGCTGCTGGACTCGGTGCTGGCCCAGACCTATCCCCAGATCCAGATGATCCTCTCGGACGACGGTTCGGACGACCGCACCCTGGAGCTGGCGGAAAGCTACCGGGAAAAGTTTTCAGCCCGCGGGTACAGCTTTCAGATTGTCACGGGACCCCATGCCTTTGCCGCCGGGGCTGTGAACCGGGGCCTTCGCTATGTGGAAGGGGAGTTCCTTATTTGGCCGGACAGCGACGACGTGCTGGAGCCGGAATCCGTAGAAGCCCGCGTGAGTTTTCTCCAGGAACACCCTGCCTACCGCTGTGTGCGCTCCCTCTCCTATTACTTTGACGCGCGGACCGGCGAACGGCTGCGGCGGGATGAAAAAACCGGCGATTTAGATAAGGAGGAGCTTTTCTGGGACATCCTGGAAAGCCGCACCTTTGTGTGCTGCGGCTGCTACATGCTGCGATCCCAGGCGTTTTTCCACATCTATCCCCAGCGGCGTATCCCCGAATACCCTGTGGGGCAGAACTTCCAGATGCTTCTGCCCTTTATGTACCGCCACCCCTGCCCCACCATCCCCCTAGAGCTATACGGGGTGTATGTCCGGCCAGGCAGCCATTCCCGGTCCCCGCTGGACCAGGCCCAGGAGGAGCGGAAATACCAGTATTACGAGGACATGATCGATGAGCTGGCGGCTGTCTGCGGCATAGCGGACCAGCCCTCCTTGGACCGCCTGGCCCTGTGGAAAGCCCGGCGGCGGGTGCAGATCTCCTTAAAATATGGGCGCAAAGAAGCCGCCGCACAGGCCCAGCGCCTAATAGACCGCCTTACTGGCGGGGAAAAGCCGCTAAAGCCGGCCCCTGCGTCCAATCCCCCGCCCAAAAGCCCCGCCCCGCCTCAGCCCGCCGCTTTGCCCCAAAAGCCCTGGCACCTTCTCTTAAAAGACGCCGCCTGGAAGCTGGTAGAGCGCAACTGGCTGGGAACCTGGCTCTATCCCCGCTGGAGGCGGTTCTGGGACTCGCTTCATAAGAGAGGCTAAGGCCGGGCCCTCCTTTATCCAGCCGGCGGGCGGGAGGAAGGCCCCGCAGCCTTCAAAAATACCCCTTGCTTTTCTGGGGGAATCAGTGTATGCTTAAGTTACTAAGGGCTTGTGCCAACAGGCTCTAAAATCCCCTGGGAAAGGATGGAACGATTATATGGAACATATGAAGCTTGGGATCATTGGCGTCGGGAACATGGGCAGCAGCCACATTCAGAACATACTGGCCGGGAAGACGCCGGAAATCCACCTGGCCGCCGCGGCGGACCGCCGGGAGGACCGCCGGGAATGGGTAAAAGCCCAAGCGCCGGAGCTGCCGGTATTCTCCGAGGGCAGCCAGCTGATAGAGAGCGGCCTGTGCGACGCGGTGCTTATCGCCGTGCCCCATTACCAGCACCCGGTGTTGGCCCAGGAGGCTTTTGCAAAAGGACTGCATGTCATGTGCGAAAAACCCGCCGGCGTGTATACAAAGGCGGTGAAGGAGATGAACGCCGCCGCTGAAAAGAGCGGAAAGGTCTTCGGCATGATGTTTAACCAGCGTACCAACTGCCTGTACCGGGCCATGCACAAAATCGTCCGTTCTGGGGAACTGGGGGAGATGAAGCGGGTAAACTGGATCATCACCGACTGGTACCGCACGCAGATTTATTACGACTCCGGCGACTGGCGGGCCACCTGGGCCGGGGAAGGCGGCGGCGTGCTGCTGAATCAGTGTCCCCACCAGCTGGACCTGCTCCAGTGGATCTGCGGCCTGCCCCAGCGGGTGCGGGCCTTCTGCCAAGAGGGAAAATGGCATGACATCGAGGTGGAGGACGACGTCACCGCCTATTTGGAGTTCCCCAACGGGGCCACCGGCGTATTTGTCACCACCACCGGCGACGCCCCGGGCACCAACCGCTTTGAGGTTACCGGCACCCTGGGCAAGCTGGTCTGTGAGGACGGCAGGCTGCGTTTCTGGAAGCTTAAAGAGGACGAACGCGCTTTCTGCAAGACGGCCAAAGAGGGATTCTCTAAGCCGGAGATGGAAGAGATTGAGGTAGAGACAGACGGAGAGAACCCACAGCATGTAGGGGTTTTGAATGCCTTTGCCGCCAATATTCTGCGGGGCGAACCCCTGGTGGCCAATGGCCGGGAGGGTCTTGGGGGCCTGACTCTTTCCAATGCCATGCACCTTTCCAGCTGGCTGGACCAAGCGGTGGAGATCCCCTTTGACGAGGACCTTTTCCTGCGGGAGCTGGACAAGCGCCGGGCCTCGTCCCGAAAGAAGGAAGGAGCCGGGATCACCTTTTCCACGGAGGGAAGCTACTAGGCCGTATTCACATAAACGTTCGGCGGCCGACCCAAATGTAAATGGATACAAAGCAAAACCCGAGCCGGTTCCTCCAAAGCGGAGGCCGGTTCGGGTTCTGTGATTTAGTCTTCAAATAAGTCCTTGAGCTTGGAGAAAAAGCTTTTGCGCTTTTGGTAATTCTTGTCGTCCGTGTTGTTGTCCAATTCGGAGAGGATCTCCTTTTGGCGTTTGTTAAGATTTTTGGGCACCTCCACCGTTACCTGGACGTACTGGTCGCCCCGGGTCCGGGAGTGCAGGCTCTGGATGCCCTTCCCCTTCAGCCGGAACACATCCCCGGGCTGGGCGCCCTCATGCACATGATAGCTGACTTTCCCATCCAGGGTGGGCACCTCCAGGTCCGCGCCCAGAGCCGCCTGGGTAAAGGTGATGGGCATTTCGCACCACACATCGTTCCCCCGGCGCTTAAAGATGGGGTGGGGCCGCACGGACACATACACATGCAGGTCGCCGTTAGGCCCGCCGTTTATTCCGGCGTTGCCCTGGCCGCTTACGTTTAGAATCTGCTCGTCGTCAATGCCCGCCGGAACGCTGACTTCTATATTCTTTCTCCTGCGGACCCGGCCTTTGCCGTCGCAGGTTTTGCAGGGCGTTTCAATGATTTTCCCCGTTCCCCGGCAGCGGTCGCAGGTCTGGGTGGACTGCACCACACCAAAGGGCGTACGCTGGCTCACCCGCACCTGGCCGGTTCCGTGGCAGTGGCCGCAGGTTTTCGGGGAAGTCCCCGCCGCCGCGCCGGTTCCGTGGCATTCCCCGCAGGGCTCAATCTGCTGGTACTCAATATTTTTCTTGCAGCCCTTGGCGGCCTCTTCAAAGCTGATGGCCACATTGGCCTGTACGTCCGAGCCCTGCCGGGGGGCGTTGGGGTTGGAGCGCCGGGTTCCGCCGCCAAAGCCGCCGAAAAAGCTGTCGAATATGTCGTTGATGTCAAAGCCCGCGCCCTGGAAGGGATTGCCTCCCGCGCCGCCGCCAAAGTTCGGGTCCACCCCCGCGTGGCCGAACTGGTCGTACCGGGCGCGCTTCTCCTTGTCGGACAGCACCTCATACGCCTCGTTTACCTCTTTGAACTTGGTCTCGGCGTTTTTATCCCCGGGGTTTAGGTCCGGGTGGTACTGTTTGGCCAGCTTCCGGTAGGCTTTCTTCACCTCGTCTTCCGACGCGCCCTTTTGTACTCCTAGCACCTCGTAGTAGTCTCTTTTTTCTGCCATCAAATCAACTCCCTGGTATCCTCTGGGCTGCCTGGGGCTCTGTGCGCGCCGTGGTTCCGGCAGCTTACGGGCAGGGCCCTTTTTCTCCCAAAAAGTAGCCCTCTTGGAACGCTTTCGCGTTCCAATTCACCCGACAAAAAGCCGCTGGACGCTCTTTAAGGCCGTGGGCTTTGAGTCTCGTCTGCCGACTCGGTCGGTTCGCAGCATGGTCTGCTGTACTTGGCTGCGCCAAGTACCCGGCAGGACGCTCACCCCACACCCACCACCTTTTGAAAAAGGTGGACGAAAACTTTTATTCCGAATTTTGCCGATTTTGTACCGTTAGCTCCCGCCACGAAGCCGCAGGCCCCATCTACCAAAAACCTTTAGGGCGTGCCTCCACAAAACTGCCAGCTAACAGTAAGCCCCGGTAGCCGCCAACGGACCGCGCCCACCCAGCCATCAAGTTCCCCACCATCGAGGGCGACGCTTTGCCCGACCCCGCGAAGTGGATGCTTCTCGCCTGCCGGCTCGGTCGGGTCAGAACGGTCCCCACTGGGGACCTTCCCCGTCACGCTGCTAGTCAACGTCTTTGAAGTCGGCGTCGTAGACGTTGTTGTCGGGATTGCCTGTGCCGGGGCTGCCCGCGCCGGGGTCCTGGGGATTCTGCGGGTTCTGGGGGGCCGCCTGCTGGTATAGCTTCTCGCTGACGGCATATACCGCCTTTTGCAGGTCGTCCATACCGGCCTTGATGTCCTCCACACTGCTGTTTTGCAGCTTCTCCCGCAGGGCGGCCACCTTTACGTTTACCTCGTTCTTGTCAGCCTCCTGGAGCTTGTCGCCGCTGTCGGAAAGCAGCTTTTCAGCGGAGTAGCACAGGTTCTCGGCATTGTTCTTGGTGTCTACCTCTTCCCGGCGCTTTTTGTCTTCCTCGGCAAACTGCTCGGCCGCCTTCACGGCCCTGTCAATGTCCTCCTTGCTCATGTTGGAACTGGAGGAGATGGTGATGTGCTGCTCCTTGCCGGTGCCCAGGTCCTTGGCGGAGACGTTTACAATGCCGTTGGCGTCGATGTCAAAGGTGACCTCGATCTGAGGGATGCCCCGGGGAGCGGGAGCGATGCCGTCCAGCTTAAAGAGGCCCAGCTGCTTATTGTCCCGGGCGAATTCCCGCTCGCCCTGTAGGACGTTGACCTCCACCTGGGTCTGGCCGTCGGCGGCGGTGGAGAAGATCTGGCTCTTTTTGGTGGGGATGGTGGTGTTGCGGTCAATGATCTTGGTCATCACGCCGCCCATGGTCTCCACGCCTAAGGACAGGGGGGTAACGTCCAGCAGCAGCAGGCCCTGAACCTCGCCGCCCAGCACGCCCGCCTGGATGGCCGCGCCAATGGCCACGCACTCGTCGGGGTTGATGCCCTTAAAGGGATCCTTGCCAATGAAGTTTTTCACAGCGTCCTGCACAGCGGGGATACGGGAGGAGCCGCCCACCAGCAGCACCTTGCTGATTTCGCCGATAGACAAGCCGCTGTCCTGCAAAGCCTGGCGCACGGGGCCCATGGTCTTCTCTACCAAATCGGCGGTGAGCTCGTTGAATTTGGCCCGGGAGAGGGTCATGTCCAAATGCTTGGGGCCGGTGGCGTCGGCGGTGATAAAGGGCAGATTGATAGCGGCGTTTGTTACGCCGGAAAGCTCAATCTTTGCCTTTTCCGCAGCCTCTTTAATGCGCTGCATGGCCATTTTGTCTCCGGAAAGGTCAATGCCCTGCTCCACTTTAAAGCTGCCCACAATGTGGTCGATGATCCGCTGGTCAAAGTCGTCGCCGCCCAGGCGGTTGTTGCCGGCGGTGGCCAGCACCTCCTGCACGCCGTCGCCCATTTCAATAATGGACACGTCAAAGGTGCCGCCGCCCAGGTCGTACACCATTACCTTCTGGTCGTTGTCCTTGTCAACGCCATAGGAGAGGGCTGCGGCCGTGGGCTCGTTGATGATGCGCTTTACCTCCAGGCCCGCGATTTTGCCCGCGTCCTTGGTAGCCTGACGCTGGGCGTCGGTAAAGTAGGCGGGCACGGTGATCACCGCGCTCTGCACGGTTTCTCCCAGATATGCCTCGGCGTCCGCCTTTAGCTTTTGCAGGATCATGGCGCTGATCTCTTGGGGGGTGTAGTTCTTGCCGTCAATGCCCACCTTGTAGGCTGTGCCCATTTCCCGCTTGATGGAGGAGACGGTGCGCTCCGGGTTGGTGATGGCCTGGCGCTTTGCCACCTGGCCCACCATGCGCTCGCCGGTTTTGCTGAAAGCCACCACGGAGGGGGTGGTGCGGGCACCCTCGGCGTTGGCGATGACAACGGGTTCGCCGCCCTCAATAACCGCTACGCAGGAGTTTGTAGTGCCCAAATCGATACCGATGGTCTTTGCCATAGTTATTACCTCGTTTCATTTTTATTTTTATTATTTACGGAATTGCCTCCGGCGTCTTAAGAAACTTCTTGAAAGAAGTTTCTTAAGAATCTTCAACAACTTTTACTGTTCGGCCTTTTTAGCCGGCTGTTCCTTAGTTGGCCACCTGGACCATGGCGTGGCGGACTACCCGGTCATTCAGGGTATAGCCTTTCTGGAATACGGCGGAAATGACATTTTCTCCGAAAGCCTCGTCCTCAATGTGGGCCACGGCGTTGTGGAGGTTGGGGTTAAAGGCTTCCCCTACTTCTCCCACGGCAGAGATTCCCAGCTTTTCAAACGCCGCTTTGATCTGCGCCTCAATCATTTCCACGCCCTTTCGCATATCCTCCCCAGAGGCATGGTCCTGGCCCAGGGCCCGCTCAATATTGTCCGCGATGGGCAGAATGGCCTGCACGGTGTCGGACACGGCGTTATTATAGATAGCCGTTTTCTCGGCGGCGGTGCGCTTGCGGAAATTGTCGTACTCCGCCAGTATCCGCAGATGCTGCTGCTTGTGCTCATCGTACTCCGCTTGAAGCTTTTCCAGCTCCGCCGCGGCGTCGGGCTCCTGTGGGGTCTCTTCCTCTTTTTCCGGCTCGTCCTGTACTTCTGGAGGCTTTTTTTTCTCTTTGTCCTTCATAGCTCCGGCTCCTTTCTGGCTTCCATTTTTATGATAAAGCTTGCGGCTGCGCCGCTTTGCCCGATTTTATTGAATATCGCCGACTCGCGGGCGCGCTATTCCTCCCGCGTCAGGGTGGTGAGGTGCTCTCCTACCTGGTGAGAGAGATAGGCCAGGGTGGCGGTCAGCCTTTGGTAATCCATGCGCATGGGGCCTATGGCGGCAATAGCTCCCGCGTCCCGCCCCTCTACGCTGTACCTGGCCACCAGCGCGGCCGCCTGCTCCAGCTCCGGCTGGCCAGTCTCGCGCCCGATCAGCGCCGTCACTCTGCCCTGCTTCTGCTCCAGCAGCGCGCTCATATCCTCCTGGCGCTCCAGCAGGTCCAGCATCCGCCGGGCCCCGTTTTGTCCCAGCTCTGGATAAAGCAGAAGGTTCATCTGCCCGCTTAGGAGGATCTCCGTGCGGACAGTGTCCCCAGCCGCCTCCAGCAAAGCCCGCAAAGGCGCCCCCGCCAGGGCGTACATCCCCCCCAGCCTGGCCGCCAGGCCCTGTAAAAACGCCGGGGTAATCTCGGCCACGTCTTTTCCTACGGCCTGCTCGTTAAAGGCCCTAAAAAAGAAACGCAGGATTTCCGTGGTCAAATCATAGTCGCAGTGGAAGACCCGGTTCTTTATAGCGCCCCCCGTACTGATCAGCAGCAGCATAGCGGTGCGGCGGCTGGTCTGCACCAGCTGGATGGCCTTCACCTTTGCTCCCGCGCCCCCCGGCGTGGCAACCGCGGCCGCACAGCGGCTCAGCCCAGCCGTCAGCCGGGCGGCGGAAGCCAGCAGCCGGCCTGAATCAAAGGGGGAAAGATGGGCGTCAATCCAGCGCATCTCTCGGGGCTCCAGGGAAACCGGCTCCATCAGCCGGTCCACAAACTCCCGGTAGCCCTGCTGGGAGGGCACCCGGCCGGCGGAGGTGTGGGGCTGTTCCAACAGGCCCAGCTCGGTTAAGCTGGCCATCTCATTGCGCACCGTAGCCGGAGAGGCCCCTACCTCTTGGGCAATGGCCTTACTGCCCACCGGCTCGCCGGTCTGAATATAGCTGGCAACCACACAGGATAAAATCTTATCTTTGCGGGCGGAAAGTTCCATGAAAAGGGGGTCCTTTCTCCAGGGCGGCGCCCCGGGCAATGGATTTAGCACTCTGTTTTGTGGAGTGCTAAACTATACCAATAATGTACCACGATGGTCAGAAAAAGTCAATATCTTATTTGTTAAAAGTTTGTTAAGGCAATCTCTAGGACGCTGGCTGTGAATGGCGCGGAGCCGCCTGAAAGCAGCAGAAAAGCATCCCCCCGCAAAGCTGTGCTGGGATGGATGCTTTTCCTTTTTCGCGCCGTCTACTTTCCTGCCGCGCCGTACTTCCTTTGCCCCAGGAGCAGCAGCGCCAGCCCCAGCAGGAACAGGATGGCCAAGCTGATGACCCCCACGGAGTCCCGGCCCGTCATCTGGGTGAACATGGCCACCAGCAGGGGGCCGATCACCGCCGCGAACTTTCCAAAGATATCGAAAAAGCCGAAGTATTCATTGGAGCGTTCCGCTGGGATCAGCTTGCCAAAATGGGAGCGGGAAATGGCTTGGATCCCCCCCTGCACAGTCCCCACCAAAAAGGCCATGCACCAGAACAGCACCAGGGATAGATGCAGCGCGGACGGGTCCCCCGGATGGTTTTCTATATTGAAGCCCATATAGAACCCCACCACGGTAATGAAGAAATACATGGCCACAGCCCCGCACAAAGCCTTTAGCGCGCCTATCCTTCCGGCCAGCCTGCCGAACAAAATGGAGAAGGGCACCGCCACAATCTGCGTCATCAAAAGGGCCAAAATCATGCTGATATTGTCCAGTCCCAGCTTGGAGCCATAGGAAGTGGATACTGAAATAATCGTTCCCACCCCGTCAATATAGAAGAAATAAGCCACAATAAAAAGGAAGATATGTTTCTGGGAAAAAATATCCTTGGCCGTGTGCAGGAGGTTGGAAAAGGTAGAGCGCACCAGGTTCTTCCGGGCTTCGATATAATGAATCTGCCGGACATTTTTTAAAAATGGAACGCTGAACGCCGCCCACCACAGGCTGGTCAGGACAATCACCAGCTTAAAGGCCAGCATATTGTCCATCCCCATTACAAACAGGATGACGATGGAAATCACAAAGGGGATGGTGCTGCCGCCAATATAGCCCATGGCATAGCCCCAGGAGGAAACCCGGTCCATGCGTTCCGGGGAAGTGACGTCGGTTAAAAAGGAATCATAAAACAGGCAGGAGCCGGAGAAGCCAATATGGGAGAGCACGTACCCTACTAGCAGCATCCGGTATTCGTCAAACAGGGCGCTGGTCAGGGTAAACAGCACGCCAATGGCCAGAAAGCCGGCAAACAGCCGCATTTTATGCCCCTTATGGTCCGCCAGCGCCCCCAGTACCGGCGCCAGAACCGCCACCACAAAGGTGGAAATGGATGTGCCATAAGACCAAAGCACCAGATTATCCGCGCCGTTGGCCGCGCAGACATTGCCAAAGTAGATGGGGAAAATCACCGCCAGAATATTGGTGGCGTACACGGAATTGGCCCAGTCGTACATGATCCAGCTTTTTTCAGCTTTCGTAAATTTTTTGTCATTGGCTCTTGCCATAAGGCAACACCCCTTTCGGGAATATCATCTCATATTTCCGCCTAATTAGCAATACCTTATATGCAAAACTTTCAAAAAGTCTCTGAAATGTGGACGACGCCGGCCCCAGGCTCAGCGCACCTGCCCGCTGCCGTACACCAGGTATTTCCAGGAGGTAAGGGCCTGCAGGCCCATGGGGCCCCGGGCATGGAGCTTTTGGGTGGAGATGCCGATCTCGGCGCCCAGGCCGAACTCCCCGCCGTCGGTAAAGCGGGTGGAGGCGTTGACGTAGACGGCGGCGGCGTCCACCTGGCTGAGAAAAGTCTGGGCGGCGGAATAGCTGTCGGTGACAATGCACTCCGAGTGGCCGGTGCCGTGGGCGTTGATGAAATCAATGGCCCCGGCCAGGCTGTCTACCGTCCGCACAGCCAGAATATAGTCCCCATATTCCGCGTCCCAGTCGCTTTCCTGGGCAGGGACCCCCCGATCCCCCAGCAGGGCCAGGGCGGGCTTGTCGCAGCGCAGCTCCACATGATTTTGGTCCAATAGAGGCAGGGCCTTCTGGAAAAAGGCTTCGGCTATGTCCCGGTGGAGCACCAGGCATTCGGCGGCGTTGCACACAGAGGGGCGGGAGCATTTGGCGTTATACACAATGCCCGCCGCCATGGCGGGGTCCGCGTCCTTGTCCACATAGACGTGGCAGACCCCTTCGCCGGTGCGGATAACCGGCACGCTGGCCTCCTTGGCCACCGCCCGGATGAGCCCCGGGCCCCCTCGGGGGATCAGCACATCCAGATACCGGTCCAGATGCATAAGCTGCTGGGCGCTTTCCCGGCTGGGGTCCTGCACCAAAGAGACGCAGCCCCCAGGCAGCCCCGCGCTTTCCAGGGCCTGGGACATGACCGCCGCCAGGGCCCGGTTGGAATGGATGGCCTCCCTGCCGCCCCGGAGGATGCAGGCGTTTCCAGACTTTAGGCACAGCGCCGCCGCGTCCACCGTGACATTGGGCCGGGCCTCATAGATGATTCCCACCACGCCCAGGGGAACTCTGCGGCGGGAGATTACCAGCCCATTGGGCCGGGTCTGGGTCCAGTCCGATTCCCCCACCGGGTCCGCCAGCGCCGCCACCTCCCGGACGCCCGCGGCCATGCCGCCGATCCTCTGGGCGCTTAAGGCCAGCCTGTCCAAAAGCGCGGCCCTGGTCCCACTGGCCCGGGCTGCCTCCATATCCCGGGCGTTGGCGGCTAAAATTTCCTCCACGCCATTTTCCAAAGCCCGGGCAATTTCCTCCAAAGCCCGGTTTTTTTCCACCGTGCCCGCCATGGCCAAAACGCCCGCCGCCGCCCGGGCCGCGGCCCCCTGCCTCTCCAATTCCGTCATACCATCCAACCTCCTAAAATGTAAAGTCAACGCCTGGGGCTCCGCCCGCAAGCTTACAGTACGGCCCAAACAAAATCCGAATCAAAAGTTTTGCCACTTTTTCAAAAGCGGCGGGCTGTAGGGGCGGGCGTCCGCCGGCGGCGGACATGTGCGAACCGGACAAGCCGGCAGGCGACCCCCAAAGCCCCTGCGGCCTTACAAGGCCGGAAACAGCGTCCCCGCCGGCTTGCCCTCCACAATGTCATAAAGGGCCTCGGGACGGGCCCCGTTGGCAATGACCATGCTGCAGCCGGCCCGGGTGGCCGTCTCGGCCGCTGAAAGCTTCGTGGCCATGCCGCCGGTGCCCTGCCAGGTTCCGGCCCCCCCGGCCATGGCAAGGATTTCCGGAGTCAAGGCTTCCACCCGGGAGAGCAGGCGGGCGCCGCTGTCCGTCCGGGGGTCCGCGCTGTAGAGGCCGTCAATATCGCTGAGAAGCACCAGCAGCCGCGCCCCGCACAGGGCCGCCACCATGGCCGAGAGGGTATCGTTGTCCCCCAGCACCTTGTGGCGGCCGGTTTCTATTTCGTCAGAGGAAACCGAGTCGTTCTCGTTGACCACGGGAATAATCCCCAGCTCCAGCAAGGCGGAAAAGGTCCCTTTTAAATGCTCCGCCCGGGCCGGGTCCTGTACGTCCTCGCCGGTTAGGAGGATCTGGGCCATGGTCCTATTGTATTCAGAGAAAAGCTTGTCGTAAATATGCATCATCCGGCACTGGCCCACAGCGGCGGCGGCCTGTTTCATCCGCAGCTCCTGGGGCCGCTGCCGCAGGCCCATATGGGCCGTGCCCACGGCAATGGCCCCGGAGGTCACCAGAATAACCTGCCAGCCCGCCCCGCTGAGATCCGCCAGCACCCGCACCAGCCGTTCCATATTCCGCAGGTCCAGGCTGCCGGAGGAATGGGTCAGTGTGGAGGTGCCTACCTTGACCACTAAACGGTTTTCTGTCCTCTTCATTGCAATCCATCTCCCGGGTGTGTTTTACCGTTTTCACGATTCAGAAAGGGCCTGGCGTACAAGAAGCCAAGCCCCTTTTATTTAGGATACCCTATTTAGGCGATTTCCGCAAGAACTTTTTCCATGGATCTGTCTATGAATCGGAAGAATCCAATTGAGAAAATGGGTGCTGCCTTAAAACCCCCTCCGCATTCTCGATGACAAAACGACATCTTAGGTGGGAATGCCTCTTGACAAATTGTCAATATGACTTTATAATATTAAATTAGTAGGCGAATTGACAATAAATTACAGAAAGGGGATCAAAATGAACACAGGGAAATCGTATACCGAGTCCTTTGACTATGCCCGGATGGCCCAGGAGGCCGCCAGGGAACAGGAGGCCCTACATAGGCGCCTGGAGCTGCGGCGGGCGGCGGGACCGGCTTCGCCGGACCAGGAGCTGGTGTGGAAGCGGGAAAACAGCATTCTGTATTCCATGTACTTAGAACAGCGCGGCAACCAAAGGGTCTTTTCCCGCCGGGCCCGTCTGCGGGAGGAAGCCCTATGCCGGTAGAGGGGGGTGGAAAAAAGCCCAAGGCAAGCGGAGCGCGGTACGCGGGGCTGGCGGAGGCGTATTTTTCCCACTGCCAGGAAAATGGGCTGCACCCCTCTCTGCCGGGGCTGGCGCTGGCCTTGGGGTTGGAATCCCGGCAGGAGCTGGAACGCCTGGCCCAGGGAAAGGCCAAGTGGGCGGGGGCCGTGCGCCGGGCCATGACCCGGGTGGAGGAGGCAAACATTCAGTCCGCCTATAAGAAAGATTCCGCAGCCAGCGCGAAGTTCATTCTGCAAAACGGGTTCGGCTACAGCGAAAAGCCCGCCCCCCAGCCTCCGGAGCAGATCTCCGTCAGCATTCTGGAGGACGGGCCATGCGGGTAACCATTCCCGCCGCCGCCATCAACCGGGCCTACCTGCCCCTGCTTCGGGACAGCCGCCACCGCTATCTGGTGCTCTACGGCGGCGCGGGCAGCGGGAAAAGCGTGTTCGCGGCCCAGCGCTACCTGGTCCGGCTCATGGAGAGCCCGCTGTGCAATCTCCTGGTAGCCCGGGCCACGGCGGTAAGCCACCGGGATTCCACCTATGCCCTCTTCAAGCAGGTCATTGCCCGCTGGGGGCTGGGGAGCCTTTTTAAGTGCGGGGACAGCGACCTGCGGATCACCTGCAAAAACGGCAACGCCGTTATTTTCAAGGGCCTGGACGATCCGGAAAAGATAAAGTCCGTCACCTTTCCCAAGGGAGAGCTGACAGACGTCTGGATCGAAGAGGCTTCGGAGCTCACCGAGGCTCAGTTTAACCAGCTGGACCTGCGCCTGCGGGGCCGGGGGGCCCACAAGCAGATCACCCTGACCTTTAACCCGGTTTCCTCTATGCACTGGCTGAAGGCCCGCTTTTTTGACCGCCAGGACCCCCGGGCCCTGGCGCTGAAAACCACCTACCGGGACAACGCCTTCCTGGACCCGGCCTACCGGGAAACCCTGGAATCCTACCGGGACAGCGACCCGTACTATTACCAGGTGTACTGCCTGGGGGAATGGGGCGCGCTGGGCCAGAGTATCTTTGATGCGGGCAAGCTCTCCCGGCGGCTGGGGGAGCTGCCAGAGCCTATCAGGCAGGGGGATTTCCTGATAGAGGAAGGCGGGGGCTTCCGGTTCGCCCAGCAGGCGGGGGGATTTGTGTCGGTCTACCGGGAGCCCCGGCCGGGGCGGGAATACGTCATTGGCGGAGACACGGCCGGAGAGGGGTCGGACTACTTTGCGGCCCAGGTGCTGGACCTAGATTCCGGAGAACAGGTGTGTACCCTGCGGGGCCGCATGGACGAGGACCTTTACGCCCGGCAGGTTTACTGCCTGGGCCTCTGGTACAACAGCGCCCTGCTGGCCGTGGAGGCCAACTTTTCCAGCTACCCCCTGCGGGAGCTGGAACGCCTGGGGTACCCCAACCTCTACACCCGCCCCCGGGAGGACAGCGCCACCCGCCGCCTGGTCCGCAGCCCGGGCTTTCGCACCACCAGCGCCAACCGCCCGGTGATTCTGGCGCAGCTGGTAGAGGTGGTCCGGGACCACGCCGGCTGGCTCAACGACAGGCAGACCATCTCCGAACTGCTTACCTTCGTGCGCAACGACCGGGGCCGGCCCGAAGCCCAGTCCGGCGCCCACGACGACTGCGTCATGTCCCTGGCCATCGCCCACCACATCCGCCGGGACCCTCCTTTAGGAGGCTTTTTCAGCCTGTCGGTAGGGCGGAGCTAAGCCGGACCAAGATGTGAGTTGGGCGAGAGAGAAAGGAGGTTGACAGCTGGCGGCCGCTCCAAAGCGCCCACCGCCAAATCAAAAACCCAAAAATCAACATAAAAAGTTTCGCCCGCCTTTTCAAAGGCGGTAGGTTGTTAAGGGCAACGCCCTTAAGGTCTAAAAAAGAGGAGGTTACCACAAATGCAGATGATACACACAAAAAAGATAGTAGCCGGGGTGTTGGCGGCGGCTGGGGGGATGGCGGCCCAGGCGCTGGGGGGATGGGATGTGACGTTGCAGGTGCTGGTGGGGTTTATCGCCGCGGACTATGCGACGGGGCTTTTGGTGGCGGGGGTGTTTCACCGGTCGGAGAAAACGGCGGGAGGGGCGCTGTCCAGCCGGGCGGGGTTTCAGGGGATTGCGCGCAAATGCGGGATTTTCCTGCTGGTGCTGCTGGCGGTTCTCCTGGACCGGGCCACGGGGAATACCTGCATACGCGCGGCGGTGTGCCTTTTTTTCATTGCCAACGAGGGGCTTTCGGTGCTGGAAAACCTGGGGCTGATGGGCGTGCCCTATCCCCGGTTCCTTCGGGAAATGCTGGAGGCCCTGCGGGAGAAAAACAATGGGAGGGAAGAATAGATGGACTATGGAATACAGGTGGTAAAAAAACTGTGCCCCCAAAATAAGTACCCCATAAAATGCCCTTTTACCCGGACGCCAACCCGGGTGGTCATTCACAACACAGCCAACGACGCGCCTGCGGCCAATGAGATCAGCTATATGCTGAATAGGCCCGAGGAGGTATCCTTTCATTTCGCGGTGGATGATAAGGGGGCTGTCCAGGGCCTGCCTCTGGACCGCAACGCCTGGGCCAGCGGAGACGGCCGGGGCCGGGGGAACATGGAGGGAATTCACATAGAGATCTGCTACTCGCTGTCTGGGGGAGAACGCTTTTGCCAGGCGGAGGAAAACGCTGCCAAGCTGACGGCGGGGCTTCTCCGGCAGTACGGCTGGGGGCTGGACCGGGTCTGTAAGCACCAGGACTTCGATGGGAAATACTGCCCCCACCGGACCCTGGACCTGGGCTGGCGGCGCTTTCTCAGGCTGGTGGAAAAAAACCTAACCGAGAATAAAAAGGAGGAGATGAAAATGGACTATGCCGCCTTTGTGGGGTATATGGAGAGATACCGCCAAGAAGCGGGCAGGGCGGTATCTCCCTGGGCAAAAGCCGCCTGGGAGAAGGCGGAGCAGGCGGGCGTACTGGACGGCGCCGGCCCGGGCTTGCCGCTGACCAGAGAGCAGTGCGCCGTGGTATTGGACCGGCTGGGGCTGCTGGGATAAAATAGGGTAAAAGAGAAAGGCGGTCAAAGGGCGCCATAGTCAGCGGGGTTTCAGCTCGCTCACTATATATGTCCTTTGGCCGCTTTTTTCGCGGTATTCTATAGGTCCGGGGCAGGGCCGCAAAAGGCCCCTGCGTTCAACGCCTGTGAACGCAGGCTCTCAGCTATGCCCTCCCTTCCAGGCGTTTGGCGGTTTTCTTCTGGACGACCAGGTAGGATATCCAGGCCAGCACGCCTGTCAGTGCCCAGGAAACCGGGTAGGAGGCGAAGAGCACCAGCCACTGGGGCCAGGCGGCGAATACCGTGTATACCCACAGCACCCGCAGCACGCAGGTGCCAAAGATAGTGTCCACCATAGGCAGTACAGAGTAGCCCATGCCCCGCATGCCGCCCACAAAGATATTCATGGGGCCGATGGTGAAGTAGAACACGCTGTTAATCAGCATCCTCTGTTTGCCATAGGCGATGACAGCCGGGTCTGAGGAGTAAATGCTCAAAAGCGGGTTTGCCGCCAGATAGGCGGACACCCCCAGCACCAGCCCCAGAACCGTCACCAGCCCCATGCAGATGCGGATGGTCTTTTTCACCCGGTCCATTTTTTTGGCGCCATAATTCTGGCCCACAAAGCTTTGGGCCCCCTGGGTAAAGGCGTCCAAGCTGGTGAAAAGGAATCCCTCAATGTTCCCGGCGGCGGTGCTGCCCGCCATGGCCACGGAGCCAAAGGAGTTGATGGTAGACTGAATCAGCACATTGGAGATAGAGAACATGCTGCTCTGTATCCCGGCGGGTATGCCGATTTTGGTCATGTCCCGCAGCTTGGGACCATATATTTTCAGGTCCCGGAGGCTCAGCTGGTAGGGGCCCTCGCTGCGCATCAGACAGAGGATGACCAGGGTGGCGGACACGCACTGGGAGATCACGGTGGCCAGCGCCACCCCCGCCACCCCCATGTGCAGGGAAATGACAAAAAACAGGTTCAGCGCCACGTTGATAATCCCCGCCGTCAGCAGGAAATACAGGGGCCGCTGGGTGTCGCCTACCGCCCGCAAAACCGCCGAGCCGAAATTATAGAGCATGGAAGCGGGCATTCCGGCAAAAATAATGCGCATGTAAAGCACCGAGTGGTCGATGACGTCGGCGGGGGTATCCATCATCTGCAAAAGGGGCCGGGAAAGCCCGATTCCCAGGAAGATGAGAATGCACCCGCTGATGGCCGCGATGAGGATGGCCGTATGTACGGTCTCTTTCAGGTCCCGGTTTTGCCCCGCGCCGTAAAACCGGGCGCAGAGCACGTTTACCCCAATGGAGAGCCCCATAAAAAGGTTGATAATCAACATGTTCAGCGCCCCGGTGGAGCCCACCGCCGCCAAGGCGTGGCTACCGGCAAAGCGGCCCACCACCACAATATCCGCCGCGTTAAAAAGCAGCTGTAGGATCCCCGATATGGCCAGCGGCACTGAAAACTGCACCAGCTTGCCTAAAAGCGGGCCTTCCGTCATGTTGATCTCATAGGACCCCCGGCGGCCCCCAGGCCGCAGCCGTAAGTGAAAATTCTTCATGCGATATCCCTTTCCTCCCGTGTGTTTTATTCCCATAAGAAATCCGTCTGGAGTTTTCCGGTGCTTTCGCAAAGCGAAAGGCGAGCCCTTGGGGCGAGAGGGAAACTCCATGATGTGCGCTTTGCGTACATTATAGCACAGCCGGAAGGGACAAGCAAGCCCTGGCGCGGGGAAGTTCGACAGATAATGTAGAACCGGCGGCGTGATTTATGTGCAAAGCGGGAGCCATAGAAAACCCGTCAGCCGTCTAGTTCAAAGCATAGGCCGCACCGCTCCATCACGGAGAAGGCCGCGAAATACCGTTCCTCTAAGGGGATCCACCGGTCCCGAAAGGCCGGGAGGCCCTCTGGGCCGTTGCGGGCCTCAATACGCCGGATTTGCGTCTGGGGGTCCACATGCAAAAACACACGCAGATTGTAGAAGTTCCGAAGCGCCGGATGGCAGCTATAGGAGCCCTCCACAATCACCGCCGGCCCTGCCTCTACCCGGACAGGCTGGGAAAAGCTTTGGCTGCGGCAGTTATAGGGCCGGTACACAGCTTGGCCGCCCTTGCATAGGGGAGAGAGCGCCTCCTCCAAAAACCGTTCCCAGTCCACATTGCCGCCGGGCTCCGCCAGCCTGGGGGCCGTGCGCTGCTCCGGGCGTAAAAAGAAATCGTCCATGTGGACCACGCCCCAGCCCGTGTTCCGCTGCAATTCTTTGGCCAGGGTGGTTTTCCCCGAGGCGCAGCGGCCGTCTATAGCGATGATGAAAGGCGAACCCGCCCGGGGAACGGCGGCGATTCTAGCGGCGGCCGCGGCCGCGTCAAGCTTCTGTATGTTCATGGCTGTCCTCGCGGGCTTTGAAGGGAACCAGCCCGGTGCGGTCCAAAGCCAGCATAACGGCGGGAATGAGGATCAGCTGCGCCAGAATCCCCGGGATGGCGTTGATAAAGGCGCCCGCTAAAAACATCTGCAGGGTAAAGCCGTTTCCAAACAGGCCCATCTGGACCGTCTGCACCAGTCCCCAGACCGCCCTTCCGGCCAGCATGGACAGCACCAGGCAGCGATAGAGCGCCAGAACGCAGCGCCACTTGGAGAGGCTGTAGAGCAGGCCCACCGCCAGCCCGTATGTCATCAGCTCAAAGGCCATGCCGGTGGCCTGGGGGAAAAAGGCGGGCGCGCCGAACAGCGCCGAGCGCAGCAGGGGCAGGACAAAGCCCACCAGGGCGCCCCGCTGCCAGCCGCAGATCAGTCCGCAGAGAAGGACGGGGATGTGCATGGGCAGAAGCATCTGGCCGATTTGGGGGATCTGCCCGGTGAGAAAGGGCAGCACCAGGCCAACGGCCAAAAACATGGCGGGCAGGATCAAGTTTTTTGAGATGGCTTTCATCTTTAGAACCTCCGTTTCGTTTTTGCAGAATTATTATAGCCCTTGGAGTACGGTCCATGTCAAGCCCCTCTTTATATATAACGTATGCAATCGCGCCATTTCACCAAAGGAAGCGGGAAACGCCCCTGGCCGGCGGAGGAATTGTCATCCGGCGCCCCAACCCGCACACTTTCCATCCTGGCACATAGAATGGACTAAGAACCCCAAAGGAGGAGATATTATGCCGGATAACGAGGGCGTCCCTACTTTTGAAAACAGGGATTGCTTCAAAGAGGCCGTCTGTATCGACGCTATGAGAATTTATGATTCCTGTAGCGAATTACATAAATCACCTTATAGGTCAGTTGAACTTTCACATGCTCCACCAGCAGCGTGACGCTGCACCCAACCCGCGCACCTACATTTGTGGGTGCGCGGGCTTTTTGCCCGCGAAGAGGTGGCATCCTTTTTGTATGGCCGTCCCAAAAGCACGCCAGGCGTTTGTCCTGGCCTGTCCATTAGAGTTACTGATGAATAAATGAAAAAAGCCGTCGCTTGGATAACCCAGGCGGCGGTTTTTCATAATCGCGCTGCTAATGGTCATGGCAATGATTCCGCTCAGTGCTGCTGCGGCGGAAGGGCCGTCTGAGCCGACTCCAGAACCGAGTCCGGCCCCGACGGTAGCCGCGCCGGATGTGACGGTGAATAACCGGAACACGGCGAAGCCGGAGCAGGCAGGCGACCCGTACACGGTAACGGTACAGGACGCCACCAGCGTATCCATGGCATGGGTACCGGCGAAAGATGATGAAGGGAATGCCTACTCGGCGCAGGTAGTAACCGCGCGGAACGTAACGATAGGCGTGCCGTTCAACATGCTGGACCTGTTGCAGGAAGGG
>CANONE010000021.1 GCA_947567585.1 uncultured Clostridia bacterium
AGACAACTCCTTAAACTTCCATAGGTTTAATTTTACTGGCCGGCAAAACGGAATTTATTTATGTCGTGGATATTCGGGCGTCAAATCAATCAATTTATTTGTCCGTCCTTCCTTATTTCAGCGGACAAAATTTTTTCTTCTGAATTGTGTCAATTCCGCGCAGTGGGCTTTATGGGCGGAGCGGGAAGCTTTTCCGAGTGGAGTTTGTTCGCTAGGAAGAGGTCGTTGTTTATTAGGCGGCCCTGGGAGCCGAAGGAGACGGGGGGCTTTTGGTAGTCGTAGAGCAACAGGCATTCTTTAGCGTAATCCGCTTCCTGGAGGACGCGGCCGTTCTCGTCAAAAACGGCGGTGGGGGCGGTGGGATTGCCGGAAAGGGTGTTGACGGACACCACCGGCATCACGTTTTCCATAGCCCGGGTTGTCAGATAGGATTTGACGGCGGCATAGCGTTCCGGCGAGGGCTCGGGCTGGGCATCGGAAAAGGAAACCACGCACAGATCCGCGTTTTGGAGGTAGAGGGACCGGAAGAGCTCGGGAAAGCGCACGTCGAAACAGATGCGAAAGCCTACCCTGACGCCCTCTATCTCAAAAATACCCGGCAGAGCCCCCCGGGTGAAATTGTCCGCGTCCCAGCCCCACAAGGCGGATTTATCGTAAAACCCCAGGAGCCGGCCGGCAGGGCTGAAAACCGCCATGGAGTTATACCGCCGGCCATCCTCATAGCGGACGGCGCCTACGGCCAGGAAAAGGCTCCGCTCCTTTGCCAGGGCGGCGGTTTCATGCAGGGCTTGACGGATCTGGGCGGGGTTCAGCTTATCCACCGTGGTTTCCAGGGGCGGATAGCAGCAAAGAGCGCATTCATGAAAGGCCAGCAGCCGTACTCCCTCTTTGGCGGCCAGTGTGGCGGCGGTATGGATATGGCTCAAATTTTCCTTGATATCGTCCGTGCTGGCAAAGGGATACACAGCTATTTTCATGGAACCCCCCGTATACGCAAAAATTTTTGTAACAGTGTAGCACGAAGGAACAGAAAAGTCAAGGAGGCGGCTTATCGTTGCAAAACCGGAAAAGTATCAAATGTACAAGTTAATAGACCACACAAAATTTTTACTGGCATTCCAGCCCTTGCCGGGAGCGAGAAAAAGTGGTATAATAAATCCCACGCGGTATGATTCCGGCCCGAGTGGGGCACACTCTCTGCAAAAGGAGTGTGCAGCGCAATGAAAAAATCCGTAAGCAAAAAGCATGAGATAAAGGCTGTAAAAAACGCGGAGGAAAATCAGGATGAGCAGGAGAACGAGGAATACTCCCAGCAGCAAAAGCAGATTACTGAAAGCGGCTCGGTGGTGACCCACAGCCACGGGCACACCATCCACTGCTTGACGGTAATCGGACAGATTGAGGGCCACTATATCTTGCCTTCTCAAAATAAAACCACCAAATATGAGCATGTGATTCCCCAGATTGTGGCAGTGGAGGAGGATCCGGAAGTGGACGGCCTACTGATGCTGCTGAATACGGTGGGCGGCGATGTAGAGGCGGGCCTGGCCCTGGCGGAGCTGGTGGCCGGGATGAAAAAGCCCACCGTATCCTTAGTCCTTGGCGGAGGGCATTCCATTGGCGTGCCCTTGGCGGTGGCTGCGAAACGTTCCTTTATCGCGGAGTCCGCCTCTATGACCATCCATCCGGTACGGATGAACGGCCTGGTGCTGGGCATCCCCCAGACTTTGGAGTATTTCCAGCGGATGCAGGACCGGATTACCAACTTTGTTACCCAGAACTCCAATATCACCAAAGAGCGCTTTACCACCTTGGCCATGAATACCCAAGAACTGGTCATGGATGTGGGCAGCGTTCTGGACGGGCCGGACGCGGTGGACGAGGGACTGATCGACGCTTTGGGCTCTCTTTCCGACGCCATGGACTGCCTGAACGAGATGATCGACAAAGAAAAGAAAAAGAAGCGCAAGCCCATAAAAAAGACTGCCTCCAAATAAGGCGGAAAAAGCGAAAAGCGGCCCCCAAAAGCCGCTACATATCACACAGCCTCCTCCAAAACCCACCCACCCGCCGCCCCCAAAAAGGCGCGAACACGAAAAGTTTTTGAAGAGTCCAGAGAAACTTTTCTCAAAAAGTGTCTCTGGCCGCCGGAGGCAGGCAGACGAAAGGAGTACATATGACAATCTTAGACGCAATCCTACAGGGCGTGATACAAGGCGCCACGGAGTTTCTTCCGGTGTCCAGCTCCGGGCACCTGTCCATATCCCAGCACATGTTTGGAATCCAGCTGCCGGGGATTCTCTTTGACGTGATGCTCCACCTAGGCACGCTCATTGCCGTGGTTTTCGTCTACCGGGAGCTGGTGTGGCGGCTGATTGTAGAGTTCTTCTCCCTGTGCGGCGACCTGTTCCGGGGCCGCTTCAAATGGGGGGAGATGAACGAGAACCGGCGGTTGATCTTTATGCTGCTGATTGGGCTTCTGCCGCTGTTTTTGCTGTTCTGCCCCATACCGGGTACAGACATGAAGATAAAGGATCTCTCCGAAAAGCTGGCTTCCGACACAGGCATTGTGGTGGAGGGCGTAGCCCTGCTGGCTACCAGCCTTTTGCTGACATTGGGCATTTTGGCGGGAAAGCGCCAGGGCGCCTACCGTCACGCCATGGGCCGCAACGGGAAAAAGGCCCCCGCGGGCGGCCGCCGCGGCCTTACCGTGCCGGACGCGGTAATAATCGGCTTCACCCAATGTCTGGCGGCGGTGTTCCCAGGGCTCTCCCGGTCCGGCTCCACCATGTCCGTTGGGCTGATGCGGGGGGTGAACCAGCAGACGGCCTTGGACTACAGCTTTGTTTTGGGGATTCCCTCCATTGCGGCGGCGGCGCTGGTGTCCTTAAAGGATGTGGGCTCCGCCGGCGAGGATATTGGATTGGTCCCGCTGCTGGTAGGGGTAGTCACCGCGGCTGTGGTGGGCTTTTTGGCTATTAAGCTGCTAAAGTGGATTGTCACCACCAACAAGCTCTACATTTTTGCAATTTACGCTTTTTTGGCCGGAGCGGCCGTAACCGTAACCGGCATCCTGGAACACAACGCCGGCATAAATCTTTTCACCGGCCAGCCGTTATAATACTGATGTAAGCTCCACCCGTGAGGCGGCGTCTCGCGGTCTTAGGCGGTTTACCGCCCAGCAAGAGGAAGGACGTGTAAAAATCTTGGCGGAACAGAGAAGGACAGCAAAAAAACCGGCTCCCCGAAAGCCCGGGGGGGAGAGAAAATCCGGCGCGGGGAAGGCGAAAGCCTCCCCTGCTAGGCACGCGGCGGGCCAGCGGGGAAAGCAGCCCGCTAAACCCACGGCGGCGGAGATCCGGCAGAGGAATCAGGTTCGGGCGGTGGTGCTGTTTGCCTGCGCCATCTTTTTCGGGTGCCTGACCTTAATCGAGGGAGACAGCCTATGGAAGTGGGCGCACATGGCGATTCTAGGGCTTTTTGGCGGCTGGGCTATTTTGTGGCCGGTGCTGATGATTTATGTAGCGGTCATCACTACTTTGGACAAGCCCATGGGGTCCATTACCGGCAAAACCTGGCTGACAGCGGTGATTATCCTGCTGTTCTGCGCTACCGGGTATATTTTCGGCGGGGAGAAGATGGCTTCTGGAATGCCATTTTTTGACTACATAGCCGCCCTGTACCGAAATAACTCCGGCGTAGGCGGCGGCGTGCTGGGCGGGCTTGTGGGCCAGCTGCTGCTAAGCGCCGCGGGGCGGACTGGCGCGCAGATTATTATTATTCTGCTGCTGTTTGTCAGCGTTATGGTTTTGACAGGCACCACATTGATTGGGCTTTTCCGAACGATCCGTAAACCGGTGGACGTGGTGAGCGGAGGGATCCAGACTGCCCGCCAGCGCCGGGAGGAGGAGCGGGAGATTTTGGAAGAGGACCGCTTGACCAATATCGACGTTCCCCTGGAGGACGACCTGCCCCGGCACCCGGTTTCCAGCGATATGGCGTCGCTTTTTGTAAAACCGGAGCCCAAAAAGAAAAAGCCCCAGCGCAGCGAAAAGCTGGATAAGCTGGAGGAAGTTTTCGGCATAGAGAGCCGCCAGGCGGAACCCCCGCAGGAACCGGAGCCAGCGCCGCCGGAGGAGCCGCCGGAACCAGAGGAACCCCAGCTGCCCGCTTCTCCGGTGGTTTCGGAGAACCCGCCCCAGCCTATGCCGGAGTTTGAACCCGATCCCCCTGAGAGGGAGCCTATTTTCCAGGAGAAGCCCGAGCCTCGGGAAGAAATCCCCCTGCCCGCGCCCCGGATGCAGCCGCCTCAGCCTCCCATGGCCGCGCCTGCCCAGGAGAATCTCTATCAGGCGGCGGAGCCAGGGGGCGCCTATTGCTTCCCGCCGGTGACCATGCTGGCCATAAGCCCCCAGGTGGACCACGCCAAGGAGACCGAAGAGCTGAATACCAATGGGCGCATTTTGGTGGATACCCTTAACAGCTTTGGCGTTTCCACCAAGATTATGGATATCTGCCGGGGCCCCTCCGTCACCCGGTATGAGATACAGCCCGCGCCGGGGGTGAAAATCAGTAAAATTACGAATCTAGCCGACGATTTGGCCTTGAACTTAGCGGCTACCGGCGTACGGATTGAAGCTCCCATCCCCGGCAAAGCGGCGGTGGGTATCGAGGTGCCTAACCGGGAGCGCAGTACCGTACGGATGCGGGATCTGATCCAGTCCAATGCCTTCGGAACCTCCAAGTCGAAGCTGTCCGTGGCTTTAGGCCGGGATATCGCAGGCCAGCCCGTTGTAGCGGACCTGGCCAGAATGCCGCATATTCTCATTGCGGGAACCACGGGCTCCGGTAAATCGGTGTGTACCAACTCCATGATTATCAGTATGCTTTATAAAGCCAGCCCGGACGAGGTGCGCTTTTTGATGATCGACCCCAAGTCAGTGGAACTTACCGCCTATAACGGCCTGCCCCACCTGCTGGTGCCGGTGGTTACCGATCCCCATAAGGCGTCCGGAGCCCTGGGGTGGGCGGTGAACGAGATGATGAAGCGCTACAAAATTTTTTCTGAGAATAACGTGCGGAATCTGCAGGGCTACAATCATTTGGCCGAGACCATGAACTATGAGGATGAAAACGGCCAGCCTATGCCTGCCATGCCGCAGATCGTCATTATTATCGACGAGCTGGCGGACCTGATGATGGCCGCCCCCAAAGAGGTGGAGGATTCCATCTGCCGCTTGGCCCAGCTGGCCCGGGCGGCCGGCATGCACCTGGTGGTGGCTACCCAGCGCCCCTCTGTGGACGTGGTGACGGGCCTGATTAAGGCCAACATCCCCAGCCGCATTGCCCTGACTGTATCCACGGCGGTGGATTCCCGGACCATCATCGACACTGTGGGCGCGGATAAGCTGCTGGGCCAGGGAGACATGCTCTTCGCGCCAGTGGGCTCCAATAAGCCGGTACGGGTGCAGGGCTGCTTTGTCAGCGAGGAGGAGGTTGCCTCCATTGTGGAGTTTGTGAAGAAGACAAAGGCCATTGACTATGACGAAAAGGTCATTGAGGAGATCGAGCGCAATGCCGCCAGCGCGGAAGCCAGCAAGCCTGAAGAGCCAGGAGGAGGGGACACGGACCCCATGATGGACGAGGCCATCAAGGTGGTGGTGGAGGCTGGCCAGGCCAGCACCTCCCTTTTGCAGCGGCGGCTGCGCCTGGGCTATGCCCGGGCCGGACGGCTGATTGACGAGATGGAGCAGTTGGGCATTGTGGGCCCCCACGAGGGCTCTAAATCCCGGCAGGTACTGATGACCTATAACCAGTGGCTGGAACGCAATATGCAAAAGCAGGATCCGCCGGAAAGCGGTACTTAGTAAACGGCGCGAAGCGGATAAAAATTTCGTCCACCTTTTTAAAGGTGGCGGGGTGTGGGGTGGAACCCCACGACCTTGGGGGCGCCGCCCCCAAACCCCTGCCACCTTTGTAAAGGTGGACGAAATTTTTATCCGCTTCGTGCCGGGCTTTTAGGTCATCAACCGGACCTTTCCATCCACCAGCATGGCGGTGCAATGGTGGGTTTCCGTGCGAATACGCAAAAGATCCTCCTGCATTTTAATCCGCGTACCAGGGTGGGCCACGTCAAAAATCAACCGGGGCCCCAGACCTTTTTCGCTGGCTTCCCGTTTTGCCTCCAAGCTCTTGTCATACTGCTTGAGCTTGAGCCGGTCTACGGAAAGCTTCATGCGAAGCTTGGAGGTCCGGCTGGCCTTGGCGGGATTTTCCGGCTGGCGGTCCAACTCGGCCAGCTCGTTTTCCATCTCCTCAATTTCCGCCGCCAGCATACTGCGTTCCACATCCTCGCAGGGGACGCCTCCCAAAGTCAAGGTGGTGCGGACCTCGCCCCTGGAACCGAGGACATTGGCCTCCACCATCCGTGCCGCCCAGGTTTTCCCGCCGATAATGGCGCCCCGCCCGGTTTTAATGTAGACAGAGCCGTCGCAGTAGACCTGGCAGCCCACAATGCATTCTGAGTGCAGATCGTTCCGGGCGTAAACATTACAGTTTTCCAGGTATTTTGCAAAAATATCTCCGTGGGCCCGCATGACCGCCTGGCTGTTGCCCTGGACGCCTTTAGCCAGCACCAGGTCGCCGCCGGCCTCAATGGTGCAGGCCCCTACCACGCCGTCCACCTTTATGCTGCCCATGGCCCGGACGGTGAAGCCGCTGCACACGTCGCCGGTGATGTGTACGTCCCCCAGGAAATTGACGCTTCCGGTGGAGTAGTCCACGTTTCCGGAAATCTGGATGACAGGATTGATGCGGAACTTATTTCCGTGGAATTCCAAAGAGCCGGTTTTCCCGGCCAAAAGCTGGGAGCCATCCTGGGACATAAGGGTGTTGCGGCCCATGGGGGCCACGGCGGGGACGCCGTTGGTGGTAGGCAGCTCTTTGCCCAGTACGTTTCGCCCCGGGACCCCTTGGGTGGGGGGGATGATATTGCAGATTACCGTATCTTTTTCGATATTCTGCGTGTTGCCAACGGCGGTGTAGTCTACCCGGTCATATTCGTCCACCGGCAGCTGGCGTTCGCTGGTTCTGGGGTACAGGTCCTCTACCTCCCCGTTTTTTCCAGGAACGGGTTTAAGACCCTGGGCGACCAGGTACATTCGAAAATACCGGTCCTCCCGGTTGGGCAGGTCCTCTACAAAAGCTTCGTCAATACCATAGGTAACCTTCGCGCTGGCCAAAGCGGCGGAGACGTCCTTGGAGGAGAGCTCCTTTCCCTCTCCCACAGGGGGGAAAGCCATGACCCAAGCTGAAAGCGGAAGCTTGGCCACATAGACCACTACCTGCGCGTCCAGATTCACGGGGGGCGCGTCCTCGGATTTTGGGGCAGCCTTACCCAGACGGGCTGTAGCGGCGCTGGCCAAGAAGGTCTGCACACCGGTAATTTCTACGGCGGCTTCTTTCGGCGTAAAAGGCTGCTCTTCGGCATCCGGCGCTTCCAGACGCAGCTGGGGCGCGGGCAGCCAGCCGGTTTCGTCCCGGCGCAGCCGCCAAAGCTGTTGGACTGGGTGTTCTACGGAGAGGTCTAAGCCATACGGGTCTTCCGGCAGACTTCCCGGGCGCTGGCGCTCAGAGAGCTTTAGGGGCTTACGCTGCTCGGCCGGGGCGCTGTCTCTTTCAGAGCGCTCCGCTTTGTCCTTCTTTTTTCTCGCAAATTTGAATTTGTGGCTGAAAAAACGGAATTCCAAGAATTTTGTAATAAAAGAGGGTTTGTTTGGCATACTTACGGACACCTCGCTTCCTTCAAACGCTAAAAACACAAACTCCATCCTACCCCATTATATCCTGCCGGCGTGGTTTTGGCAAGCGGGAAATAGGGAGAATTTGAAAGAAGATTTTAAGTGTTAAGAAAATAAGTTTTAATATTTTGGGCAGAGAAGCCCGCTCTTAAAACCTGCATTGCCAGGCGGCCTCAAAATGGCGGTCCAGCGCCCGCCGCTTGACGGTTTGCATGCGGGGTGGTATACTGCTGGATGGAAAAAGAAAAGGGGGAATCGCGAATGACGTATCAGGAAGCCTTGGACAAAATCAATTCCCGGCTGCTCTTTGGCATGAAGCCGGGCCTGGAGCGGATTACAGCCTTGCTGGAGGCGCTGGGGAACCCGCATAAAAAGCTGCGCTGCGTTCATGTTTGCGGCACCAACGGCAAGGGCACTACCTGCACTTTGACAGCTTCCGTTCTCCGGGAGGCGGGATATAAGACGGCGCTGAATATCTCGCCCTATGTTCTGGATTTCCGGGAGCGGTTTCAGATTGATGGGAAAATGATTTCACAGGAGGAGCTGGCCCGGGAGATGGACGTCATCTGGCCCCAGGTAGAGAGGCTGGACAAGGAGGGCTGCGCTATCTCCGAGTTCGAGCTGGTTACGGCCATTGCCTTTCATTGGTTTGCCTCGCAAGACTGCGATATTGCCGTGATAGAGGTGGGCATGGGCGGCGCCTATGACGCCACCAATGTGATTCCCACTCCGGAAGCCGCGGCTATCGTCTCCATCTCCTTGGACCACACCGCTTGGCTGGGGGACACGGTGGCAAAGATTGCCCGGGAAAAGGCCGGGGTCATCAAGGAAGGGGGCCGGGTGGTCCTCTACCCTGAACAGCAGCCGGAAGTACGGGAGATTGTGGAAAACGCCTGCCGGGAGAAGGGGGCGCGGCTGGTTGTTCCGGATATGAGCGCCGTCCGGGTGCTGAAAGAGGATATTGACGGCACGGATTTTCGGGTGGGGAATCTTACCCTGCATACGCCGTTTTTAGGGGATCACCAGGTAAAGAACGCCGCCGTCGCTTTGGAGGTTGTGGAAATTCTTCGGGAGAGAGGCTTTGCTATTTCAGACGGGGCCCTGGCGGAAGGCTTTCGGAAGGCTTTCATCCCAGCCCGGATGGAGATTCTCTCCCGCCGCCCCCTGTGCCTGCTGGACGGCGGGCACAATCCCGGCTGCGCCCTGGCTCTGCGGGAGGCGCTGGAACGCTTTGTGCCTGGGCGGAAGGCGGCCATTGTGGGCATGATGGCCGACAAGGACAGCGCCGCCGCTTTGGAGACAGTGGGGCCGCTGTTTTCAAAAATCATCGCCGTGCGGCCGGAGAACCCCCGGGCCCTGGAAGCGGACAAGCTGGCAGAGACCGCCGCCCGCTTCTGCCCGGAGGCTATAGCCGCCAAAAGCTGCCGGGATGCCTTGGAGCTTGCCATGGAAGACCTGGGGCCAGAGGACGCGCTGGTGGTCTGCGGTTCCTTTTATCTGGCGGGGGAGATCCGGGATATGCTGAGGGAACGGCTGGCAAATCCTCCAAAAGGCTAAGACAAGCCGCGTGCAGGGTAAAGTTCCAGCCCCGCAACCCGAAATAAAGGGAAGCCCCCTGACAGGCTTCCCTAAAAATCGCGGGGGAAACCCTGTAGAATAGGCATGAAAGGCCAGAGGCTTTCGTGAAAACTCGCTTTTCACGGAGGCTTTTTTCTTTACCTTTCTCTTTACCTAGGATCAAAAATGAAAGGAAGTATAGAACATGAGCGTGCAGTTAAGCTATAAGGAAGGGGTCCTTACCGCCAAGCTTACGGGAGAGATCGACCACCACAGCGCCCGGGAGATTCGGGAGGCTATCGACAGTACCGCCCAAAAGCTGAAGCCCTACTGCCTGCGGCTGGATTTTTTCGAGGTGCCCTTTATGGACAGCTCCGGGGTGGGGCTGATTCTGGGCCGGGTCCGGCTATGTGGCTTCTGGCGGGGCCGGGTGGTGCTGTGCGGGCTGTCCCCCAGCCTCAGCAAAATGGTGGAGCTGGCGGGGATCTCCTCGGTGGCGGCCATTGAAAGGAGGGCGGGGTGATGAAACCGGTGAATGAGGCGCAGGTTAGCTTTATCTCCAACTCCGTCAACGAGAGCTTTGGCCGGGCGGCGGTGGCGGCTTTTCTGGCCCAGCTGGACCCCACGGTGGCCGATCTTTCCGACATGCGCACAGCGGTGTCGGAAGCGGTGACCAACGCCATTGTCCATGGCTACCGGGAAAAGCGGGGCACGGTCTACATAAGCGTGAAAATTTTTGAAGACGGCAAGGCCGTAGTCCGGGTGCGGGATAAGGGCTGCGGCATCCCGGACGTAAAAAAGGCGATGGAGCCTCTCTTTACCACTGGCGGCGAGGAGCGGGCGGGGCTGGGCTTTGCCGTGATGCAGAGCTTTTGCGACAGCGTGCGGGTAAGCTCCACAGTAGGCAGGGGCACCAGCGTGACCCTGACCAAGCGTTTTGAGCGCAAAGCCTGAGCCCGCCGCCAGCCCCCGGGAGGAAACCCAGCGGGTGGTCACGGAGAACCTGGGGCTGGTCCACCTATGCGCCCGGCGGTTTATGGGCAAGGGCGTAGAGTATGACGATCTGTTTCAGGCGGGATGCCTGGGGCTGGTGAAGGCGGCGGAGAATTTTGATCCGGGTCGGGGGGTGCGCTTTTCCACCTACGCGGTGCCGGTGATTTTAGGAGAGGTGCGCCGGCTGTTCCGGGACGGCGGCGCAGTGCGGGTATCCAGAGGGATCCGGGAGCTGGCCCAGCGGGTGCGGGGAGCGGTGGACAGGCTTCGAACGGAAAGCGGCAGGGATCCCACCGTAGAGGAGATCGCCGGACTTTTGGAAATCAGCCCGGAGAAAGCGGCTCTGGCTCTGGGGGCGCTGCGCCAGCCGGTTTCCTTAACAGCAGGGGAGGAGGGGGAGCAGCTGGAAATCCCGGTGGAAGCCCCGGAAGAGCGCACTACCGAGCGGCTGACCCTGCAAAGCATCATTGATTCTCTGGAAGAACGGGACCGGCAGCTGATTCTTTGCCGGTACTATAAGGGGATGACCCAGGTAAAGACCGCCGCGCTGCTGGGCATGACGCAGGTACAGGTGAGCCGCCGGGAGAAAAGGCTGCTGGAGTATATGCGGCGGGAAATGGAGGGGTGATTTCCCGTAAAAATGCAAAAAATTTCTTTTTTCAGCCAAGGTATTGCATAGCCGGTGAAAGGGTATTATAATAGAAGCAGTCAGAAAAGTTTGTCAGAAAATGGAGGAATATAAAATGGCTACGGCAACCATCACGAAAGATACCATCATCGGCGACATTCTGGACCTGGACGATACCACCGCTCCTTACTTTTTGGAAATGGGCATGCACTGCCTGGGCTGCCCCTCCGCCCGGGGGGAGACTCTGGAGCAGGCTTGCGCCGTCCATGGAGTAGACGCTGAAGAGCTGGTGAAGAAGATCAACGAGCATCTCAGCAAGTAATTCCGGCATGTAGAGAAAATTTTGCCAGCTGCCGCGCGGCGGGGTGATGCGCTCTGCCGGGCGGCTTGCGGCATTTTGGAGGAACGCATGTTTCAGCTAAGACCAAGATTGGCCCTGTGTGCCGGACTGGCGCGGCCGGGTAGGCCCTTGGCCGATATTGGGACAGACCATGCCTATCTGCCCATTTGGCTGCTGAAAACCGGGAAAATCCCCCGGGCCTTGGCCTGTGATTTGAACCCCGGCCCTTTAGAGGCGGCCCGCCGCCATGCCCTGCGGTATGGGGTGGGGGAGGAGCTGCGGCTGCTGCTCAGCGACGGGCTTTGTAAGGTGGCCCCAGAAGACGCGGACGACATTGTCGTCGCCGGGATGGGCGGGGAGCTGATTCTCCGGATTGTAGAGGAGGCCCCCTGGCTCTGCCGTCCGGAAAAGCGGCTGGTGCTCCAGCCTATGAGCGCGGCGGACAAGCTGCGGCTGGGGCTTAGAGATTTGGGTTTCCAGATTTTGGAAGAGCGGGCCGTGGTGGACGGGGGTAAGCCCTATGCTGGATTCACGGCGGCCTATGCGGGAAGGGGCATAGAGACTAGCCTTCTTTACCCATGGATGGGCAAGCTCTCTCCTGGCGGGGCGCATGTGGAGGCTTACGCCGCAAAAGTGCTGGCCGGTTTGCAGAAGCAATGCATAGGCGCGGCGCGGCAGGGGCATGGGGAAGAGCAGGCCCGGCTGCGGGAAGTCATCTCGAACATAAGCGATACTTACCTTTAAACGGAGTTAGGAGGAGCTATGGCAAGAATTTGCGATATCTATGACATTATCAACGCGGTGGCGCCTTTTTCCAGCCAGCTGGCCTTTGACAATTCCGGCCTTTTGGTGGGAGACGGGAGCACGGAGGTTACCCGGGTCCTTTTGTGCCTGGACATCACCCCGGCGGTGGTGAGCGAGGCGGCGGCTATCAATGCCAACCTGGTCATCAGCCATCACCCGGTGATCTTTGAGCCTTTGCGGTCCCTGAGCCGCCAGGATATTCCCTATCTCCTGGCCAGAAACGGCATAGCGGCCTTGTGCTGCCACACCAATTTGGACCTCTCCCCGGTCTGCGGGGTGAATGTAGCTTTGGCCAGCTGTCTGGGGCTTCGGAATGTCCGGGGAGAGGATGTGTTCGGAGAGGACAGCGTGCTGTTCTCCGGGGACCTGGAGCGGGAAATGGAGCCCCGGGAGTTTGCGGTGCTGGTGAAGGAACGCCTGGGAGCCGGGGCCGTACAATGGGTGGACGCCGGGCGGCCGGTAAAGAGGATTTTCTTTTGCAGCGGGGCCGGGGGCGACGAAATCAAACATGCGGCCTGCCGGGGCGCGGAGGCTTTCCTTACCGGAGAAATCAAGCACCATGAAGCTCTGGAGGCCGCCCGCCTGGGCCTCAGCTGCGTGGCCGCGGGTCATTACGAAACCGAAAAGCCCTTCGCGGCATTTTTGGCCGCGTACCTCAAACGCCGCTTCCCGGAAACCGGCTTCCTCCTTAGCAAATCCGAACGCCCCGCCTTCAATATAGTATAAAAAACAGCGGCCGCGTCTTCCAGCCCGTCCGGCCCCCGCCAAAATCAAAACGAAAAACAGCCAACATTGAAAGTTTCGTCAACCTTTACAAAGGTTGCGGGTGGTAGGGCGGCGCCCTGCCACCTTCAGAAAGGATACCTCATGGCACTAGACGGCGCGTTTTTACGCCACATAAAAAAAGAATTAGAACAAAAGCTCATTGGAGCCCGGGTGGACAAGATCCACCAGCCCAACCGGGAGGAACTGGTGATCAGCTTCCGGGGCTATGATACGGCCTGCAAGGTGCTGTTTTCCGCCAGGGCCAACAGCGCCCGGGTACATTTCACCACCATTCCTTTAGAGAACCCCAAGCAGCCGCCCATGCTCTGCATGCTGCTGCGCAAAAGGCTGCAAGGCTCCAAGCTGACGGCGATCCGCCAGCCGGAGCTGGAACGGCTTTTGCATTTTGACTTCGACTCCATAGACGAGCTGGGGGATCATGTCACCCTGACGCTCACCATGGAGATTATGGGCCGCTACAGCAACATCATTCTGACTGGCCCGGACGGAAAAATCATTGACGCCCTGAAGCGGGTGGACGCGGAAATGAGCTCTCAGCGCCTGGTGCTGCCGGGGCTCGCCTACCGCCTGCCCCCGCCCCAGGACAAGCTCTGTATGCTGACTGCCGGGGCCCCGGAGCTGCAAGCGGCTTTACAGTCCCTGCCCAGGGATATGGAACTCTCCAAGGCGCTGCTGGCGGCGCTGCAAGGGGTCTCGCCGGTGGTGTGCCGGGAGATTGCCCACCGGGCCGGCCGGGGGAGGGAGCTGACAGCCTTCACCATGGACCAGGAGCAGCGCTTTAGGCTGGGCTTCTTCTACCAGAAGGTCAGAGAGGCGGTGACAGAGATAAGCGGTACGCCCTGCATGGCGGTAAATTTGCAGAAAAAACCCATGGACTTCTCCTTTATGGACATCCAGCAGTATGGTACCTCGGCGGTGGTACGGCAGGGAGAGAGCTTCTCCCAGCTTTTGGACGACTTCTACCGGGAAAAGGACCAGCTGGAGCGGATGCGGGTTCGGGAGCAGGATTTGCTGCGGCTGCTTTCCAACCATTCGGAACGGCTGGCCAGGAAAATCAACGCCCAGCGGGCCGAGCTGGATCAGTGCGCCCAGAGGGAGGCCCTGCGAGTGGCGGGAGATCTGCTCAGCGCCAATCTATATAATATAGAAAAGGGAGCCCAGGCTGTGGACCTGGCCGATTTCTACCAGGAGGGCCAGCCTTTCGTACACATCAAGCTGGACCCGGCGCTGACGGCGAATCAGAACGCGCAAAAGTATTATAAGGAATACCGCAAGGCCAAAACAGCAGAGGAGAAGCTGGCAGAGCAGATTGACATCGCCGGCCAGGAGCTGAAATATCTGGACTCAGTGCTGGACGCCCTGGCCCGGGCTGAAACCGAACGGGACCTGGTGGAAATCCGCACGGAGCTCAAAGAGCAGGGGTACATCCGGGCCAGCCGGGGGAAGAAAGAGAAGCCGGCGGCGGTAAGCGCCCCCCTGTCCTTTACCACAGCAGACGGCTTCACAGTGTTGGTGGGCCGGAATAACCGCCAAAACGACCGCCTGACCCTGAAGCAGGCCAACAACAACGATATTTGGTTTCACACCAAGAACATACCGGGTTCTCACACGGTATTGGTAACAGAGGGCCGCGAGCCTACCCCCGAAGCTATGGAAGAAGCGGCCAAGCTGGCGGCCAAGCACAGCAAGGCCAAGGACTCCGCCCAGGTACCGGTAGACTACACCCAGATCCGCCATGTCAGCAAGCCCCAAGGCGCCCGGCCTGGTATGGTCATCTATGTCAACTACAAAACGCTTTTCGTGAACCCGGAGTAAGGCGCGGGCGCCTGCAAAGGGGCCGAAGACAGGAAAAAGGAAGAGCCCAGCCTCCCCTGCAGCGGGAAGCCGGGCCCTCTTTATTAGGGTTGAAATCTTAGGCCCTGTGACTCAGGGGCATGACCATCCCGTTTAAGGAGAAATAGAATACATCGGGATCGGCAGTTTCCACAGCGGAACGAAGGAAGTTCCGCACCTGATAGCGGAGGCTGCTCAGGGCGCTGTTTTCAGCCCAAACAGAGTTGCTCTTTCGATTCTTCATATTCGTGTTCATACCAATACCTCTTTTCTGAATATGCGTTTTAACACTCGATTTGCAGGAACGGCGCTCTCAATATGCACGGCCGCGTCAAGGCGTCCCCGGGCGGGACCGGCTTTTTGGTTCCTGTGGTGGTTATGATACTCCAAGCCGGAGGATTTGTCAAATCCGGGAATCCCTGCATTTTTACTATAATTCCAGAAATCAGGTGGGAAAGAAGAGGGCAGATAGGGGAAAATAATTTATCGGGGTAAAGCCATAAACCATGAAGCCGCAAAAATTCATTTGCCCATGTACAGTACAACTGGAAAAACTCCTAAACTTGGCAGACTTATGGAAACTTCAAAAAATGAAGTTTCCGCTCGTGCAAAATGTCGATCTATGGCGTGAGCGAAGGATATGAATAGATATCGAAATATTGGGAGATATAGACAAGGGGAGGAGGGGAAGAAAGAGGGGCGCTTTCCTATCATCTTAATGGTATGAAATGACATGGAAAACGGGGCAACCTATTTGAGCGGCAGGCGGGTATACAAAATATGGTGTTGTGGTAAAGCGGCGCATTATGCCACTGGAGAAATTTGTAACAATATTGTAACCCACTGGGAGCAGGGACTAGGAGCGCGCTGAAAAGAAGAGACGCGGACATGCAAAAGCGGAAATTCCCTAGGGGTGCATGGGTTTGTGGAGGATTTAGAAACGAAATTTCACAGTTTTCTGTTGGGAACTGAAAAAAGCATTCGCAAAAAGAAGTGGTTGACTTCCTATTTTTGCCGTGATATAATAATCCCACAAGATACAGGGAAATGCATTGCCGCTTTTTAAGCACTATCACAAGGCGTACATTCCCGGTTCATATTTTCGGCACGGATATTTCATAAACGACGCTTTTCGAATGGGTACCCATTCGTTTGTCAGTAACTCCGAAGAGTTACTGATGGCGTTCTAACCAACCTAGGGTCTAATTTCACTGACCAAATATATCATTTCAATCATTTCTTAAGGAGGCAATCCGAATGAAGAAGAGAAGCATTGCCCTTCTGCTGGCAGTCGCTATGCTGTTCACGCTGGTGTTCAGCGCGTGCGGCGGCGATAATCCGTCCAGCAGCCAGGGCGGCGAGTCCAGCTCCGCTGGCAACTCTACTACCAGCAGCGAGGGCGGCGAGCCCGAGGGCGGCAATACCGGCTCCGCTGAGCTGGCTGCGGCTGGCATCACCACCGACGTGGGCACTCCCCGTGAGGAGACCCTGATCGTTGAGTGCCAGAACTCCACCGATACCGCTGGTCAGTTCAACACCTACATGACCGGCACCGCTACCGGCTTCGGTATTCATCAGCTGATGAGCACCCACATGTGGGAAATGAACACCGCCGCCGGCCATCAGTTCGGCGAGGCTGTTGAGAGCGCTACTTCCAACGACGACTTCACCGAGTGGAACATCAAGGTTCGCGAGGGCATCAAGTGGTCTGACGGCGAGGACTTCAACGCGGAAGACGTGGCGTTTACCTTCAACATGATCAAGGAGAACGACAACATCGGCGCTCACGCTTACACCAACATGTACATCGACAAGGTGGAAGTGGTTGACGACTACAACGTGAAGTTCACCATGGTCGAGCCCTTCCCCCGGCTGGATCAGTGCTTCGGCAACACCGTGTGGGGCTGCGACTGGCGCATCGTGCCTGAGCATATCTACTCCACCGTGGGCGACGTGACCCAGTTTAAGGACGAGGCTCCTGTTGTGGCCGGCCCTTACACTGTGGATCAGTATGACCCGCTGGGCAACTGGATCCTCTACAAGCTCCGGGACGACTGGCAGGACAGCACCCTGGGCGTGGTTGGCCCCATCGAGTATGGCTTCACCGCTGACCAGGTTCCTGCCAAGTATGTCTGGTTCCGCTATATTGGCGACTCCACCACCAAGCAGATGGCTATGATCGGCAACGAAGTGGACATCCTGTGCGAAATGACCCTGGAAGAGCTGCAGGCCATGACCAGCCAGAACGACAAGATCGGCGCTTGGATGAACGAGTTCCCCTACGCCAACCCCGATGATCCCGGCGCAAAGGGCATCACCTTCAACTGCGGCCTGGGCGCTCCCTATGACAACCCCGACTTCCGCTGGGGCATCTGTCTGGCTCTGGACATCGACGCTCTGTCTGAGAACATCTTCAGCGGCGCCGGCCGTGCGGCCCCCATCCCGCTGCTGAACAACACCAACGTGATGCAGGAGCTCTACACCATTCCCATGCAGGAGTGGCTGGAGAACTTCGAGCTGGATCTGGGCGACGGCACCAAGTTCAAGCCCTATGATACCGGCTATGCCCAGCGTATGGCTGAGAAGCTGAACTTCGAAGGCACCGATGAGGAGAAGATCACCACCTTCGGCGCCGGCTGGTGGAAGCATGACGAAGAAGCCGCCACCAAGCTGCTGGAGAAGGCTGGCCTTTCCAAGGGCAGCGACGGCAAGTGGCAGTATGAAGGCAAGCCCTTTACCTTCGAGATGAGCTATCTGGCTGACGCTGAGTTCCAGGTAGCCCGCGGTGTACAGGCTGCGTTCAACCAGCTGCAGGCTTTCGGTTTTGACTGCACTATCACCTCTAAGTCTTCCTCCACCTGGAGCGTTGACGACACCAACGGCAACTACGAGATCGGCGGCTACTGGCCCTCCGGCGGTAACTACCTGAAGGACATCTATCGTCCCTTCACCGGCTTTGACAACACTCTGATCCAGCCCGTTGGCCAGAACAGCCAGGGCGGCTACGGCGGTCGTTGGAACAACCAGCGCGTCACTGACATCCTCCACGAGATGGCGAACCTGAGCCCCGAGAAGGACGAGGACAAGTGCTACGAGCTGGCCACCGAGATGCTGCAGGAGTTTGTTAAGGATATGCCTGTTATCAACTTCCTGTCCGGCACCAAGTTCGTGCCCACCAACAGCACCTACTGGCAGGGCTATCCCAATGCCGAGGATCCGTACAATGGTCCCTGGTGGTGGTGGAGCTGCTTCAAGTATATGCTGCCCAAGATCACCCCTGTAGCGAAGTAAAAAGCGTGTAACCCTTGCGGCCGTGTAAGGGGAAAGAGCGCAAGCGATTTTCCCCACCCCGCAAGCCGACACACAAATGGAGCGCCCGATTCCCGCAAGCAGGAAGCCTACTGCCACGCGCAGTAGCTACCGGTACGGAATCGCGAAAACGGAGAAAAAGTTTCGTCAACCTTTACAAAGGTTGCGGGGTGCGGGGCTGAGCCCCGTGGTTTCCCAGCGCTCCAGCACGAACAAAAATAAACATGGCAAAAGCTCCTGTTTATAATCTGATTATTTAATGAAGGTTTGGGAGACGTGAGCCGGTTCGCTTACGCCTCCCTCCTTTATAATCAGCGATTGGCATTTTGTAAAGTTTTCTCCAACATATCCACACTATAATTCACACATTGTGAGGTAAGGAAGTGTAGAAGTGAAATTCAAAACATTCTTTCTGCAACGTGTGCTTGCTTGGGCTTTGACGATTTGGATCGGCGTTACCTTCATCTTCTTTATTCCGCGCATGTTCCCTTCGTCCCCAGTCGAAACCATGATTGCGCAAATGACCTCCCGTATGGGCAACATGCAGCCTGAACAGGTTCAGGCTCTGCAAAAGCAGTTAAGCGTCCAGTTCGGCCTGGAGGGCTCCCTGCTGGAGCAGTATGGCACTTTCCTGTGGAACGGCCTGCTGCATTTTGACTTTGGCCCCTCCCTTATGAGCTATCCCACTCCCGTGGGCGAGATCATTGGTACCTACCTGCCCTACACGCTGTTCCTGTCCCTGTTCAGCACCCTTTTGGCGTGGCTTCTGGGCAACTTCATTGGCCTCTTGGCCGGCTTCCGCAAGAACGCCCGCTCTTCCAAGATTCTGGAAGGCATCGCCATTTGCATTTACCCGATTCCTTACTTCCTGGTGGCGTTGGTGCTGCAGATTCTATTCTGTTTTGTCTGGAAGGTATTCCCCTTGCAGGCCAACATTATGCATGGCGAGTTCAGCGTATGGTTTGCGTCGCTGATCAAAGCTTCCATCCTTCCGGCGGTTTCCCTGCTGCTGCTGGGTACCGGCTGGTGGATTATCTCCATGAAATCTCTGGCTGGAACCACGGCTGAAGAGGACTTTGTTATGTTCGCCCGCTATCGCGGCCTGTCCGAGGCTACGATTGGCCGCAGCTATGTTCTGCGCAACTCCATCCTCACGCAGATCACGGCCCTGGCCATGAGCCTGGGCGGCGTCTTCGGCGGCTCCATCATGACCGAGATCATCTTTGGCTATCCCGGCGTAGGCACGCTGGTTCAGAACGCCATCCTGCAGTCAGACTACAACATGATTCTGGGCTGCATCACCATTTCCATTGTCGCCATTTCCACCGCCACGCTGATCGTTGACCTGGTCTATCCCTTCATCGATCCGCGCATCCGTTACAGCTAAGGAGGAACGAAAATGGCATCTTTCAAGAAATTCTGGAAAAACGCGAATTTCCGCTTAAAATTCGGACTGATTGTCACGATTTTCTTCTTCATATTGGGTTTCATTGTTTATTACATTCCTCATGTGGATCCCTTTACCTTCAGTACCTATGAAAAGGGCCTGGGAGTAAGCGGAGCTCATTTACTGGGCACCACCAGCCAGGGCCAGGACGTTTTCTGGCTGCTGATTGAAGGTATTCACAACTCTTTGACCATCGGCCTGATCGTAGCGGCCATTGGTACGGTGGTAGGCGTGTTCGTAGGTCTTTTGTCCGGCTTTGCCGGCGGAGTCCTGGACCGCGTGCTGATGATTATCACGGATACCTTTGTGGTTATCCCTTCTTTGCCCATTTTGATTTTGATGACCTCTTTGATGAAGGGCGGCGCCACGGTTATTTTGATGGCCTTAACGTTGGCTCTGTTTGCCTGGGCCTGGCCCAGCCGGCAGATTCGCTCCATGTCTCTGACGATTAAGGAGCGCGACTTCATCCACACGGCCCGGTTCTCCGGCGAAGGTACGGTACAAATCGTCGTTACCGAGATTTTGCCCTATGCCCTGACTTGGTCCCTTTCCAACTTTATGAACGCCACCCTGTCGGCCATTGGTTCCGAGTCCAGCCTGGCGGTTCTGGGCCTTTCTCCCGGCAACCTGGTATCCTTAGGCAATATGATCAACTGGGCCAGGCAGTATAACGCCATTTTCAACCAGCAGTGGCTGTGGATCGGCTCTCCCATTGTGGCCACCGTGGTGCTGTTCATTGGCCTGTTTATGCTGATTACCGGCTACAATGACTATCTATCCATGAAGAGAGGCAGGTAACGATTATGCTGAAAGTCGAAAATCTGTCCGCTTCTTACAAAACCATAGACGGGGATGTCCATGTTATTAATGACCTGGATTTTACGGTCAATGACAACGAGATTTTTGGCATAGCTGGCGAGTCCGGCTGCGGCAAGACCACTTTGCTGAAAACGCTGTACGATATCATTGAGTTCCCGCTGGTCATTG
>CANONE010000022.1 GCA_947567585.1 uncultured Clostridia bacterium
CGACAAAATTTGCTGGAAAATCTGGGCACAAATCCTATCGGTACAGGTTCTAAAATTGGATAAAAATAAAACAAGTTTCGCTCACCAGCTCATCAGGTGGGCGAAACTTTCTGTTCTTATTAAACGATTCCTATGCTTTTTTTAGATTTTTGATGATCTCCTTTAAGGGCTTATCGTCCGAACGCATGGGGCGGAAGCCCTCGCCGGTAATTTGTCCGGCGTCGCCAATAATGACAAAGGCGTCCTTGTCCACCTGGCGAATGATGGCCTGGACTTGGTAGACCTCAAACCGCCGCACCACGCACAGCATGGTCTCGCCGGGTTCCTTGCGGTAGCCGCCTTTGCTGTCCAGATAGGTGACGGTCCGGTCAACCTCCTGAATCACTCTTTCTCCCATTTCGCGAACCTTGGGGGACATCACGAAAAACAGCTTGCCGGTGCCCGCGTCTGTGCCATAGAGAATCGCGTCGATAATGCTGGTGCTGACAAAGATGGCAATGCAGGCGTACATGGCGTTCTCAATACTGCCGAACACCACCGCCGAAGACGCCACAATGACGCCGTCTAAGACCAGCATCAGCTTTCCCATGGAAAGATGGGGCATCCGCCGCTCCAAAAGCCGGGCCACCATGTCCGTGCCCCCGGTGGTCGCTCCCCGAATAAAGGTCAGCGACAGGCCCAGCCCCTCGCAGGCGCCGGAGAAAATGGCCACCAGCACGGGATTTCCCTGATAAACCGGCATAAAGCCCGCGAAAAGGTCGATAAGCAGAGAGGAGATCAGAATGGCGAAGATGGTCTTTACCACCAGTTTGTATCCGATTTCCACCACGGCCCAGACAATAATGGGTATGTTGATCAGAAAGCTCATCAGGCCAATGGGCGTGCCGAAAATATAGCGCAGCATGGTACACACGCCGGTGACCCCGCCGGGGGCAATGTTATTAGGAGCTGTCAGTCCGTTGACTGTAGCGGCGTAAATGGCCGAGCCCAATACAATAAACAACACGTCCAGCAATATAACTTTAGATTTATGCAGGGTTTCCATGGGCCCTGTCCTCCTTTTCCATATGGTTGAGCGCCAGCAGGAAGAGCTCCCGGGCCCTGGCGGTCTCGCCCTTTAAATAGAGCCAGCCGAACACCGCCTCCAAGGCTGTGGCCCCGTGGTAATCGGCAGGGCTGGCGTTTTTGGGAACATGCCCCACATGGGCGTTGCGCCCCCGCAGGGCAATACTCTGCTCATCTTCGGTCAACTGCCCCCAAATGGCCTGTAGCGCCCCGGCCTGAGCCTGACAGCACACCCAGCGGGTTTTCCGCAGGTGGAGCTTTTTCACCGGGCAGCTGCCGCTCTCTACCAGGTATTCCCGGCACAGAAGATCGTAAACCCCGTCCCCTACAAAAGCCAGGTCCAAGGGGCTCAAGTCCTTGTAATGGGGAGACTGCCGCCCCAAAAGCGTTTCCAAAGGCCGCCCTCCTTACTCTACAAAGTCAAATTCCAAGCCATAAATGTCCACGGTATCCCCCTCGTCGCAGCCAGCCTCCCGCAGGGCGTCGATGACCCCGGCGGAAACCAGCACCCGCTGGAAGTATTGCAGGGACTCGGAGTCGTCGAAATCCACTGTCTGCATGATTCTTTGCAGCCAGGGGGCCTCTACGGAGTAGACGCCGTCTTCCTCCGTCACGCTGACCCGGCCCTTTTCCAGATCCTCCACTGGCCGGAAGGCCATAGGCTCTGGCTGGTAGCGTAGGATAGGCGGCAGCTTTTGCAGCTGGGCGGTGATGGCGTTAATCAGCGCGTCCACCTGCTCGTTAATGAGGGCGATGATGGGGAAAAACTGATAGCCCTGCCCCTCTACAAAGGCCCGGAAATCTTCCACCTGGCCGTCCTCTGTCAGGTCGCATTTGTTCCCAGCCACCAGCATGGGGCGCTCCGCTAATTCTGGGTTAAATTTCTGCAGCTCCCGGTTGATGATCTGGAAGTCCTCCTTGGGGTCCCGGCCCTCGCTGCCGGATACATCCACAATATGCACCAGCATCCGGCACCGTTCCACATGCCGCAGGAACTGGTGGCCCAGCCCCTTGCCCTCCCAGGCCCCCTCAATGAGCCCGGGAATGTCCGCCATCACAAAGGACCGGCCCTCCCCCAGGGGCACCACCCCCAGCACGGGGGTCAGGGTGGTGAAGTGGTAGTTGGCGATATAGGGCTTTGCCTCGGAGACCACGGAAATCAGGGTGGACTTGCCCACATTGGGAAAGCCCACCAGGCCCACGTCCGCCAAAAGCTTCAGCTCCAGCTGGACCTCCAGCTCCTGCCCGGGCAGGCCGGGCTTGGCGAAGCGGGGGGTCTGCCGGGAGGGGGTGGCAAAGTGGGTGTTGCCCCAGCCGCCCCGGCCCCCTTTGGCGATTATCTGCGGCTCATCGTCCCAGATGTCGGCGATTACCCGGCCGGTAGCCGCGTCCTTGACCACCGTGCCCCGGGGGACCTTCACCACCAGGTCCGGGGCGGATTTTCCCGCGCAGCGGCCGCCCCGGCCGTTCTCCCCCCGCTGGGCCAGATATTTGCGCTTGTAGCGAAAGTCCGCCAGGGTGGACAGGTTGCTGTCCGCCTGAAAGAGGACACTGCCGCCCCGGCCCCCGTCGCCGCCGTCAGGGCCCCCGGCCGCCACATACTTTTCCCGGTGGAAGGAAACCGCCCCGTCGCCGCCGTCGCCGGCCTTCACTAATATTTTTGCTACGTCAATAAACATGGTGACCTCCCTTGCTTTCAATCCGATCTGTGGGTACTCTAAGACCTTGGGGGCTTTGGTCTCACCTGCCGGTTCGGTCGGCGCTGGACAACCGCCACCGGCGATCAGCGCCCCCAAGCCCCTACGGCCTTTGAAAAGGCCGGCAAAACTTTTGATCCGATTTTTCTCGATTCCGCACCGTTAGCTTTCTGGGCGCAGCAGATAGCTTTGTGCTGCGTTTAGAGCGTTCCTGCCTCCCCGTCCAGTCCTACGCGAAAATGTGGTAAGCCTGCAGGATCAGCTCTTTCCCTGAATCGGTGATAACTTCCTGCCGCTCTCCTTTTTCAAACTGGAACTTCTCCGCCAGGCGCAGGCTGGGGGCGTTTCTCACGTCCGCCTCATAATTATAATGCCTGTATTTTTTGAGGCCATTCAAATAGTCTACCACAGCCCGCAGCGCTTCATATCCATAGCCCATTCCCTGGGCGGCGCTTTTCAGCCAGATCCCCAGCTCCGGGGTCTCATCCCTCAGGCCGAACGCCTCCACGCTGCCCAGAAATTCTCCGGCGCTGGCAAGCACGGCCAGCTCCAGCATGTCTCCCCGCTCCATGGCCTGGACAAATCCGGACAGTACCTGATTGGCGGTTTCCAGGTCCGGGAACGGGTCGGGATATTGATATCGAAGAATTTCCTTGGAGAACTCCCGGTAATAGTCCTCCAAATAGGCCGCCTGATACGGGGTTAGAACCAGCCTTTCTGTTTTGAGCTTCCAATCCATTCTCAGCCGCGTCCTCCTCCCGGGGTTCCCTTTAACCACAAAAAAGCCCCTTCTCCAGGGAAGAGGCTTTCTTCAGCAGACTAAATTACTCCGCGTACACGCTGACCTTCTTGCGGTCCGCGCCCATGCGCTCGAAACGAACCTTACCGTCAATCAGGGCGAAGAGGGTGTCGTCCTTGCCCCGGCCCACATTGGCGCCGGGATGGATTTTGGTGCCCCGCTGCTTGACGAGAATGTTCCCTGCCAGCACAAACTGGCCGTCCGCACGCTTGGCGCCCAGACGTTTTGACTCGGAATCCCGACCGTTCTTGGTGGAGCCCATGCCCTTCTTATGAGCAAAAAGCTGTATATTGACTTTCAGCATTTGTATTGCCATCCTTTCGCAAAATATTTCAAATTTCCATATAACTGACTTCCACATATTCCGGATATTGCTCCTCCAGCTGTCCTAGGTGGAGCTTAAGCCCCGCAAACAGCATCCGGCACGAGGGCTCGTCTCTAAGTTCGATACGGAAAAAGAGCTCTCCCTCTTCCACACGCAGGGACAACGGCGTGACCGCCAGCACATCCGTAATCGTATTCATAACCAAATAGGCCGCCGAAGACACTGCGGCGCACACAATGTCAGCGCCTTCTTCCCCCCAACCCGCATGGCCGCTGATGGCGAACCCCAAAAGCCTGCCGTCCGGCGGTGTGAGAAAGTGAATGTGAATCATTATGCCTTGACAGCTTCAATCTGCACCTTGGTGTAGGGCTGGCGGTGGCCCATCTTCCGCTTGGAATTTTTCTTGGGCTTGTAGGTGAAAACCGTGATCTTCTTGGCCTTGCCGTTCTTCACCACTTTGCCGGTTACAGAAGCGCCGTCCACATAGGGAGCGCCAATTTTGGTTTCGCCGTCGCCAAAAACAGCGACCACGGGAAACTCCACCGTGTCATTTTCCCCAGCGCGAAGCTTTTCTACGTAAATCACGTCGCCGTACTGGACCTTGTACTGCTTTCCACCTGTCTCAATTACTGCAAACATTACATATCCTGCCTTTTCGATAGTCTCGCTATTGACGGGCGGGCAAAAGCCTCTTAAAAAAGCCCACAATATGCGGCACAACCAGAATACCACAAAATGCCGGTAAAGTCAAGGAATTAATTGAGGCTTATGGGGAGCCCGGGGATTTATGGGGCAAAGGCGTCAGGACGCCCGCTTGGCGGCGGACGTCCTGACATACTCACCTAAACTATGATTTACCCATAAGGCCAAGCCTTATATACAAGTTGATTACCCTTTTGCCGCGCTTATTTTACAGCCCCTCTACCAGGGCTTTGGTGTCCCGGGCGATGACCAGCTCTTCGTTGGTGGGGATGACGTATACCTCGATCTTGGAATCCGGCGCGGAGATCTTCCCCTCCTTGCCCAGAACCGTTTCGTCATTGAGCTTTTCGTCCAGCTTTACGCCCAAAAATTCAAGATACTTGCCAACTTCCCAGCGGTGGGCGCTCTGGTTCTCTCCCACGCCGGCAGTGAAGACAATGGCGTCGCAGCCGCCTAGGGCCACCATATAGCCGCCGATAAACTTGCTGATCTGATATTCCAGAATATCATGGGCCAGCTTTGCCCGCTGGTTTCCCGCCTTCCGGGCGGCGGTCACGTCCCGGTCGTCGCTGGATACGCCGGAAATGCCCAATAGGCCGGATTTCTTATTCATAATCTGGTCCATTTCAGCGGGACTCAAGCCCTCCTTTTCCATAATGAAGGTGACCACGGAGGGGTCCAGCGTACCGGTGCGGCCGCCCATCATGAATCCGTCCAGAGGCGTCAGGCCCATGCTGGTGTCAATGCACTTGCCGCCGTCCACCGCCGTGATGGAAGAACCGTTGCCCAAATGGCAGGTGATCATTTTTATATCCTTGATATCCTTTCCCATCAGCTGCGCGCAGCGGGCGCTGACATACCGGTGGGAAGTGCCGTGGGCGCCGTAACGGCGAATGGCATACTTCTCGTAATACTCATAGGGAACATTGTACATGTACGCCTTGGGAGGCATGGTGGCATGGAAAGAGGTGTCAAAGATAACCGCCTCGGGCACCTTCTCCCCAAACAGATCCCGGCAGGCCCGGATTCCCTGTACATGGGCCTTATTATGTAGCGGCGCCAACGGGATCAAGCTCTCAATATCCGCGATCACCTTGTCGTCTACCAGACAGGACTCATGGAAAATAGCGCCGCCCTGCACCACCCGGTGCCCAATGGCCGCCACCTCGTCCAGGTTGCTGATGACCCCCTTTTCCGGGTCCAGCAGCGCGTCCTTCACCTGGGTAAAGGCCGCCGTGTGGTCAGGCATTTCCACATCCTTATGCAGCTCCCGCCCATCGGCGGTTTTATGGGTAAAAATGCCTCCCTCCAAACCAATCCGTTCACAGTTTCCCTTGCAGAGCATCTTTTCCCCATCCATGTCAATCAGCTGATACTTCAGCGAGGAACTGCCCGCGTTAATAACCAGAATTTTCATGTTTCTCTTTCCTTTCCCTCTCGTCTTCTGCTATAATAAATCTGTCCATACAGGATTGGAGCCCTCATACCATAAAGCGCGCTAACTTTACAACCATGTCGTCTCTGTAAAGGCACGCACTTTAACAGAAACCGTCCGCGCTGCCCCGATACCCAGCCGCCAAGCACAACGGCACACTGACGGGGCAAATCAAAAAGAACGCTGACGCCTTTGAGCAAGATTTGTACGAAAATATTGCAAATTTGTAACCGCACTGTGTATTATACTATATTTTGCGGGTGAATTCAAGGAGTTTTACAGAAAATGCCTGAAAAAATTGAGATTTCCGCTATCATCTGTGAGTTTGACCCCCTGCATCTTGGCCACCGGCTGCTTTTGGACAAAGCGAGAGCAGCCGGTGGGGCTGTCTGCTGCATTATGAGCGGGCATTTCCTACAGCGGGGCGCCCCTGCCATGCTGGACAAATGGGCACGAACCCGGTGCGCCCTTCTCAACGGCGCGGACCTTGTCATTGAGCTTCCCTTGCCCTTCGCCTGCGCCGGAGCGGAGCGCTTTGCTGCCGGGGGCGTGGCCCTGGCCGGGGCCTTGGGGGCCGGGCGGCTGTTCTTCGGCAGCGAGGACCCGGATACGGCCCGCCTTACCCGGTTGGCAGAGGCCCTTCTCTCAGAGGATTTTCCCCCTGTCCTGGCCGCCTGCAACAAGCCGGGGCTATCCTTTGCCCAGCGGCGGCAGCAGGCGGTAGCCACGCTGCTGGGCCCGGAGGAAGCAGCCCTCTTGTCACTGCCCAACGCGATTTTGGGGATAGAATATATCAAAGCTATTTTATTGCAAAATCTGCCCATACGGCCTGCCGCCATTCAAAGAGCCGGAGCCGGCCACGGGGAAAGCGCTCTGGCTCAGCCGGGAGCTTTTCTCTCCGCCACACAGCTTCGGGATATGGCTGTAAAGGGAGATAGCTTGTCCGGCCTAGTTCCCGCGGAAACCCTTGAAATCTTGAAAGAGGAAAGGCTGGCAGGACGCTTTCCCGCCCAGCTTCACCGTCTGGAAAGGGCCGTCCTCTGCCGTCTGCGGACCATGCCGCCCACCGCCTTCGCCGCGCTCCCAGACCTTAGCGAGGGGCTGGAAAACCGCCTCTACAAAGCGTCCCGGCAAGCCTGTTCGCTTGACAGCCTTTACAGCCTTGTCAAGTCAAAGCGCTATTCCCACGCCCGTGTCCGGCGGCTGGTTCTGGCCGCGTTTCTGGGGCTAAAGGCCCCTATTCCAACAACGCCGCCCTATATCCGGCCTCTGGGCATGACCAGGCTTGGCAGTCAAGTCCTCAAAGCCGCCCAGCTTCCCGTTGCCGCCCGCCCGGACACATTCCAAAAATTGGGAGGGCTCCCCTTAACTCTTTTCCAGACGGAAGCCCGGGCCGGGGACCTATACGCCCTAGCCTGCCCGGAAATCCAGCCCCCTGGCCGGGACTATTGGGAAAAGCTGATCCGCTTGCCGTAAAAAGACTCCGCCTCCCTTTACCGCATATTCCGCAGCCCCTTGGGATAGTGGTTTTTAAGCCGGCCCAGGCTCCCTTTGCCAAAGCCCGCCGGAACGCCGTTGACGCACACGGCCGTATAGCCGGATTTCCGGCAGCCGATTTCCTCGCCATGGAGAAAGGCGGCCAGTTCCGGGCTCTCTGGGGGAAAATCCAGCACCTGCCTGCAAACCGTGCGGGGACGGCTCATGAAGACGCCATGGGCCGGCTCCAGCCGCCGGGGGCGCAGATATGCCAGCTCTACACCCGCCCGCAGTATATGCAGGCCGTTTAATGCAGGCAGCTCCTGGGGCAACAGAGTCAGCGCGTTCCCTTCCGGAAGATACAGCCCCTCGGGGCAGCGGTCGGTAAAAAGCTCGGCATAAAGCTGCCGGCCTGCCCGGGCCTGATCGCCGGTAAAGAAATCAGCAAATGCCCGCGCACCGCAGGGGTTCTCTCCCACCCGGCGGAAGCGGGCCACAAAATGACCCTCGCCGCCGTCCATGGGATAGATTCGCCGGGCAAAACCTCCCGCCAAGTCCGGGCGTCCAAACTGGGCGGGGATCTCCTGGGCCTCAAACTCCGGATGGGCTTTTAGAAACTTCTCCACCACGCCCTCATTCTCCTCATAGGAGAAGGTACAGGTGGAATATACCAGCACGCCGCCTTCTCTGACAGCCAGCGCAGCGGAATCCAAAATGGCCAGCTGCCGCTTGGCGCAAGCCGCCACCGCTTGGGGGGACCACTGCTTCGCGGCGTTGGGATCCCGGCGGAAAAGGCTCTCTCCGGAGCAGGGCGCATCCACAAGAACCCGGTGGAAATAGCCCCTTAGGCTCTCGCACAGCTTCTGCGGGTGGCAGCAGGAGACGACCGCGTTGGAAACGCCCATCCTTTCCAGGTTGGACAGCAGCTGTCCCGTCCGGCTAAGTACCGCCTCATTGGCCCAAACCAGGCCCGCCCCCAGCATCATCCCGGCAATTTGGGTAGCTTTCCCTCCCGGCGAGGCGCAGAGGTCCAGTACCCGCTCTCCGGGCCTTGGGTCCAAAGCAGTGGCGGCGGCCGCCGCCGAGGGCTCTTGGGAATAGAACATTCCCGCGTGGTGCGCCGGCAGAGGACCGAATTTATCCGGAGCATCCACATAAAACGAAAACTCTGAAAACGCCGTGGCACGCAGAGGAAACGGCAGGCTTCGTTCCAAGGTGCCCAAATCGCACTTTAAAGGGTTCAGCCTGGCCCCCCGAAAAGGCGGCCGCGAAAGGCAGTCCAAAAACGCCTGATACTCATTCCCCAGCTGTTTTTTCATTCTATCATAAAATTCCGCCGGCACTCCCATAACTACCACCATCCATAAAATAAAAGCGTTAAACGTTTTGAGGTTTGAAGGCAAAGCCCCCACGGGCCTGAAACCCATTTTCTGTAAATCCCACGCGCAGCCGCATAATCCGCCTGCCTTTGCCCAGAATATTGGACGGTAGGCCCGGTAAGCCGAAACAACGGCCCGGGACATTCACCTTTATGATAGAAAGGAAGATGGATTATGCAGAACAATCAGAATCAGAACAACAACCAGAACAACAGTCAGAACAACCGCTCTCAGAACCGCCAGAACCAGAACAGCCAGAACTCCAAGTCCAAGAACCAGAACGGCCAGAACAACCAGAACCAGAACAACAACTTCCGCCAGCAGCAGGAGCAGAACCAGCAGTTCTAAGGTCTGTTGCTGAAGCGGCCCCGCTTATTTGAAAACCGGCGGATTCCGGTGTTCAAAGGCGCTTTCTACAACGCACTGCCCCGGCAAACAGGAGCCCGCCTAGGGCGGCCCCTGCTTGCCGGGGTTTTGTGCGTCTTGCGTTCGGTTTTGACAAGCATCGAAGGTGGTAGCATTCATTAATTAGTATGAACTAATGCTCTCTTGTTACTACCATTTGAGCATACCCTGGCGTGGAGTTCGTGCTAACACGGCGCCCCACATATGCGGCAGAATCCGGAATACGGTAAATGGAGCGCTCTTTATTGGCGGACATTGAACGTAACTGCACCTCTGGCGGCGGCAATTCCCTGCGCTACCTGGTTGGCTGTTTTTGCTACCACCAATCCCTCATTGATGTTATAGGTGCCAGGTACTTCCCAGCCCGGGAAAAGGTCTTGGAAGCGGGGAGGGAACGAGACCTCTTTGGTTTCCGGATTGCAGCCATATCCGATGATCGTGTCGTCCGCGCTCCAGCTGGACCGGTAAATGATTTCCTCCCGGGCCGCGCGGATAGCCTTTTTCTGCCGGGGCGTGGCGTTTTTCAAGTTAGAATAGGCCAGATTATAGGTCTTTTGGTCTACGCCGTCCAGAGCGGCGCGGGAAATCTGGGGCTTTTCCACAACCACCTTCCAGCCAGCCTCCCGCAGAACTTTCATGGCCTCTTGCTGCAGGGCGTCGCCAGAGAGGCCCTCTTTTCCCAGCTGGATGAAAACCTGGTTTACTTCGCTAATTGAGGCGTTCACCTCAGCACTAGTCAGTGCAGAAGCGGAAACACCCAATAGCATAGCCGCCATAACTGCCGTAACTAAAGAAACAAGCAGCTTTTTCATAGAATAAATCACCTCTTAAAATCTGAACGCTACCACCTTCTGTGTTTTTATTATAGTCCCATTTATATGGTTTGTAAAGCGTTTTTTTGTAAAATTTATTTTTTAACTCGAAAAAATATTTCCTCGCTAAATGCCGGATATGCTTTCCTGGTTCACCAGCTTGATGCCCTTGGCGGCCAAGGCCGCGCCGGCGGCTTTGGTATCCTGCACCCGGAAGATCATGTAGGCGTGGTCCACGTCGCCGCCGCCCAGAAAAGCGTACATATACTCCACGTTTACTCCGGCCTCCCGCAGCACCTCCAGCACCTTGTGCAGGCCGCCGGGCTCGTCGGGAATCAGCACCGCCAGCACCGGGGTCAGCTGGTGGATAAACCCGCCGTCCTTTAACACGGTGGTGGCCTTGTACACATCGTCCACAATGATGCGCACAATGCCAAAGTCGTTGGTCTCCGCCAGGCTCAGGGCCCGCATGTCAATGCCGCTTTCGGCCAGCAGGCCGGTCATGGCGGTCAATGTGCCGGGCTTGTTCTCAAGAAAAACAGAAATTTGGTTCACTGTCATGATATTGCCCTCCTTTATAGGATTATACAATCAGCTTCAATTTACCCGAATGTCCGTCCAGCCGCCCACATCGCAGTAGCCGTCTATGTTGCTCCCGGTGGCCAGCACCGTGCCGTCCCTGCGCAGGCCCACGGTATGGGTGGAATTGTTGCCCGCGGATACCGCCACAACATCGGTCCAGCCCTCCACATCGATTTGGCCAAAACCGTTAAGGCCGGTGCCCACTAAGGTTCCGTCTTTGCGCAGGCCCACCGTGTAGGATGCGCCGCTGGCCACGGCCACAATATCTGTCCAGTCTCCTACATTAGCCTTGCCGTTGCCCTTTTCTCCTACAAACACTACGGTGCCGTCCGCCTTCACGCCAAAGGTAGTATACATGCCGACTTCTATGAAGGTGATGCCCGTCCAGTCTTCCACGTCCATACATCCTTTGTGGAAAAGTAGTCCATGCCGTAGGCGACCGCCGTGCCATCGCTGCGCAGGCCAATCAGGAAGCCCTTTCCGGCGCTGATCTGCACAATATTGGTCCAGTCCAGCTTCTGGCTTTGGCCATATTTATCGATAAAAGTAACGGTTCCATCCGAATGCAGGGTGGCAATAAAGCCGTTGAGCAGATCGCCGCTTTCCACGATATCCACCACATCCCGCAGGGCGCTGAGAACAGGCTCCCAGGTATCATAGTAAGTGCCTGTGCCGATCACTGTGCCGTCGCTCTTTACGGCCAGGGTCTGGTTTCTGGTGGAACAAAGGGCGACAATATCCGTCCAGCCCCCCACGTTCAGGCCGCCGCCTTCATTCAGGCCCGCGGCCAGCACCGTGCCGTCGGAACGGATGCCCAAAGTCTGCTTGGGGCCCGCCACAATGGTCATCGGCTTCTTCATGGAGAGCGGGAACACCCCTGAGGGCGGAGCCGTGGGTGTGGGAGCTGGCGTTGCAGGTTCCGGACTCGGAGTGGGAAGCGCGGGCGTGTCAAACAGGCGAATCGTTTTGGTGGCCTGCTCCCACTCCACATCCAGGCCCAGGGCGCTGGCCACGGCCCGGATGGGCAGATAGGTGGTGCCGCTCACGGCGAAGGGCTCCACGGTTTTGCCGTTGGAGTCTTTGGGGGTGATAAGCCCGCCGTTCAGGACGATTTTGGTGCCGGTGTAGACGGCTGTGATGGTCTCCACGCCAATCTTAGGGGGCTGCGTGGAGGGCGCGGAGGCGGCGGGCTCAGCTCCACTGGTAAGCTTCACGGTTTTGGTGGCCTGCTTCCATTCCATGTCCAGGCCCAGGGCGCTGGCCACGGCCCGGATGGGCAGATAAGTGGTGCCGTCCACGGCGAAGGGTTCTACCAGCTTCCCGTTGGCGTCCCTGGGCGTAATCGTCTTGCCGTCCAGCACAATTTGGGTGCCCGTTTAGGTGGCCTTTAAGACCTGCTCTCTGGCAGAGGCCGGAATGGTAAGGCTGAAGAAGGCGCATAGCGTCAGGCAGACGGCGATGAACATCGATAGAACCTTTTTCATAAAAATGTACCTCCATTTTCATATTCACAGAAAAACAGAGCTCCCCTGTTTCATACCAATCAGGCTCCCTTTTGGCGCCTCCTCCTCAAATCTTCCTCTTGTCAATGACCCGCACAGCCTTGCCCTCGCTGCGGACAATGGACTTGGGGGCCACCAAAGTTACCTTGGCGGTGAGGCCCAGCATGGAGCGCAAGCCCTCTACCAGCTCCTTCTGCCGGGCGGCCACGTCGCCCAGGTTGTCGGTGAACATTTCGGGGGTCATCTCCACCTGCACGTCCAGGGTGTCGGTGTTCTTCACCCGGTCCACGATGATCTGGTAGTTGGCAGGATACCCGTGGTTCAGCAGCACGGTCTCAATCTGGGACGGGAACACGTTGACACCCCGGATGATGAGCATGTCGTCGGTGCGGCCCTGAGGTTTGGTCATCTTGACGTGAGTGCGGCCGCAGGGGCAGGGCTCCCGGGTCAGGGTGCAAATGTCCCTTGTGCGGTAGCGCAGCAGGGGAAACGCCTTTTTGGTGATGGCGGTGAACACCAGCTCGCCCTGAGAGCCCTCGGGCAGCACCTCGCCGGTTTCGGGGTCGATAATCTCCGCGATAAAGTGGTCCTCGTTGATGTGCATACCGGTCTGGGCCGAGCACTCAAAGGACACGCCCGGGCCGGAAAGCTCCGTCAATCCATAGATGTCGTAGGCTTTGATGCCCAAAGTGTTCTCAATGTCCCGGCGCATCTCCTGGCTCCACGCCTCTGCCCCGAAGATGCCCGCCTTTAGGGGGATGTCATCCGGCCCCAGCCCCATCTCCTTCATGGTCTCGCCGATGTAGGCCGCGTAGGAGGGGGTGCAGCAGAGAATGGTGGCGGCAAGATCCTGGATAAACATAATCTGCCGCTCGGTGTTGCCGGAGCTGGTAGGGATGGTCAGGCAGCCCACCTTATGGCTGCCCCCGTTGAGCCCCGGTCCGCCGGTGAACAGGCCGTAGCCGTAGCTCACCTGGCACACGTCCTCATTGGTGCCGCCCGCCGCCATAATGGCCCGGGCGCAGCAGTCCTCCCACAGGTCGATGTCCGCCTGGGTGTAGAAGGCCACCACCCGCTTGCCCGTGGTGCCGCTGGTGGACTGGATGCGCACGCAGTCCTTAAGAGGCACGCCCACCAGGCCGTAGGGGTAAGCCTCCCGCAGGTCTGCTTTGGTGATAAAGGGCAGCTTATAGAGGTCGTCCGAGGACTGGATGTCTGCCGGAGACACGCCTTTTGCCTCCATTTTCTTTCGGTAATAGGGCACGTTGTCCCACACATGCCGTACCTGGGCCACCAGGCGCTGGTCCTGCAGGGCCTTGATTTGCTCCCGAGAGGCGCACTCGATCTCGGGCTGATAGTAATGTTCCATTGGTGCTTCATCCTTTCATCACAAAATATATGTTAAGAGGGATACGGGCTACCATTTGTCATCCAGCAGCTGTACCCTGTCCACCTGAAGAAGATAGCCGGGATCCCTTTCCAGAACGCCGCCGCTGTGGGTGATGGCCACTAGGTCACCCGGGTCAAAAGACCGCAGGGGCAACTCTGTGTTCCGCCAAACCAGCTGGGTGTCCTCGGTTACCTTGAACTCCACCGTGCCCCGACTGTTGATATCATTGATCTCCAGCCCCTCTACCCGGACCCAGGTATCGTCTATGCTGACAATGTGGGCGTAAAAGGTAACGCCCAGATCCCTTTGGGGGGTAGACCAGCGCCCGGCGAAAAAGGCGCCCCCGGCCAGCGCGGCGCTGTACAGTACCAGCAGGAGGGCCAAAAGCCAGGAAGGGGCCATTTTGTACAGCCTTTCCATGCCAACCGTCCTCCTTTTCTTTAATATATGTCTCATCGAGCCGGCATCACAAAAAACAAGAAGCGCTTATTTGGCGTCCAACAGCTTCAATACCTGGGCCAGCCCCAGCGATAAGAACGCAAAACCAAAAAGCTCTATGGGATTATATCCGCCGGAGTGAAAGGTCATGCTGGGAACGAGACGGCAGAGAAACTCCAGCGCCACATAAAAAACCGCCAGAAACAGGGTGAACCCGCCAAAAATATTCAACGCGTGATAGAGAAACCGGGCGTATGGCGTCTTCATGGGCCGCCTCAGGCGCTTTGCCCCAGGGCAAAGGCTCTCTTGTTCACTTCCAGGAACTTTGGCGGCACGCAGCTTTCGATGGCCCTTTGCCAGGCTTCTTCCGAGAAATCAAAATAGTGGGAGAGCCGCCCCAAAAGCACTAAATTCACGGCCTTGCCGTTTCCAGCCTCCTGGGCCAGGGACAGGCAGTCCAGGGCGTCCACCTGAGCTCCCGCAGCTTTCAGCTTTTCCACCAAACCGGCCGGGTACTGGGCCGCGCCGGTGATTACCGGCATGGGGTCGATCTGCTGGGTGTTGGTGACGATCCTGCCGCCGGGCTTCAGATACGGAAGCCATCGGGCGGCTTCCAAAAGCTCAAAGGAGACGATGGCGTCCGCACCTCCCTGGTCAATTACCGGAGAAGCCACCCGCTCTCCATACCGCACAAAGGTTACCACGCTGCCGCCCCGCTGGCTCATGCCGTGGACCTCGGAAACCTTCACGTCAAAGCCCTCGTCCAAAAGGAGACGGCCCAAAAGCTTGCTGGCTAAAAGCGAGCCCTGCCCGCCGACGCCAACGATCATGATATTTTTCGTTTCCATCACTCTGCCTCCTTTCCCGCCTTTAAAGCTCCAAAGCCGCACAACTGCTGGCAGACCCCGCAGCCCACGCATTGGGAAGCGTCCACGGCCGCCTTGCCCTCCCGCAGGGAGATGGCCGGACAGCCGATTTTCATACACGCTTTACAGCCCCGGCACTTTTCCGGGTCCACAGTAAGGGCTGGCTGGCGCTTCACATACTTCAAGAGAGCGCAGGGCCGGCGGGAAATGATCACCGAGAGCTCCTCCGCCGCCAGCTCCTCCTTTACGGCGGCCTCACAGGCTTTCAGGTCGTAGGGGTCTACCACCCGCACCCGGGCAATGCCCATAGCCCGGCACAGGCTCTCCAGGTCGATCTTCCCAGCCGGGTCTCCCCGAAGGTTAAAGCCCGTGGTGGGATTCTGCTGGTGGCCGGTCATGCCGGTAATGGAGTTGTCCAATATAATCACCGTGGAATTGGATTGGTTATAGGCCGCGCCCGCAAGACCGGTCATACCAGAGTGGACAAAGGTGGAATCCCCGATAACGGCCACGGTCTTCTTCCCGGCCTCTTTGCCCAGGGCCTTATTAAAGCCGTGCAGCCCACTGACAGAGGCCCCCATGCACAGGGTCATATCCATAGCGGAAAGGGGCGGCATGGCCCCCAAGGTATAGCAGCCAATGTCCCCCAATACGGTGCAGCCCAGCCGGGAAAGCGTGTAAAACAGCCCTCTGTGGGGGCACCCGGCGCACATGACGGGAGGGCGGTTGGGAAGCTCTTCCTCCAGCGCCTTGCCCGTGGGTACAGGCAGGCCCAGCTTTTCAGCAACCATATTTTGGCTCAGCTCGCCGGTCAGGGGGAAATAGTCCTTCCCCGCAAAGGCCAGTCCCAAGCCCCGGCAATAGCCCTCCAGGAAGGGGTCCCCTTCTTCCACAACCACCAGCCGTTCCACTTTAGCCGCAAAGTCACGGATCAATTTCTCCGGCAAGGGCCATATCATCCCCAGCTTCAGCACGGGGAACCGTTCCCCGCAGGCTTCCTTTACGTATTGGTAGCTGGTGCTGGAAGTGATAATGCCCACACTGGCGTCCTCGCCTTCCTCCACCCGGTTGACGGAGGCGGTCTCGGCCCAGGCGCTCAGGTCCAGCAGCCGCTTTTCCACCACGGGATGGCGGCGCACAGCGTTGGCTGGGGCCATCACATATTTTTGGGGCGCTTTTTCATAGGGCTTTTTCTCCCTTTCCCGCCGCTCTCCCAGCTCCGCCACAGACTGGGAATGGGCCACCCGGGTACACATCTTCAGCAAAACCGGGGTGTCGAATTCTTCAGAAAGCCTATAGGCCAGCTTGGTAAATTCCAGCGCCTCCTGGGAATCGGAGGGTTCCAGCATAGGGAGCTTGGCGGCCCGGGCGTAATGCCGGGAATCCTGCTCGTTTTGGGAAGAGTGCATGGCGGGATCGTCCGCCACAGCAATGATCATCCCTCCGTTCACGCCGGTATAGCTCATGGTGAAAAGGGGATCCGCCGCCACGTTGAGCCCCACATGCTTCATGCCGCAAAAGGACCGGACCCCGGCCAAGGAAGCCCCAAAGGCCGCCTCCATAGCCACCTTTTCGTTGGGAGCCCACTCGCAGTAAATTTCCGGGAATGCAGCGGCCTCCTCGGTAATCTCCGTGCTGGGCGTGCCGGGGTAGCTGGAAGCAAAGGCGCATCCCGCTTCATACAGCCCCCGGGCCACGGCCGCGTTGCCTAAAATGAGTTTCTTCATGTTTCTATGTACCTCCAAACCAAGCGCTTTAAAACTCGTAGTCAATACAGGCGCGCTCCTTCCGGATGGCGCCCACGAACTTGCCAAAGGCCACATGCTCCGGCGAGACCTGGTATTCTCCCAGCGCCTCCAAGGAATCGAAATCAAAGATCAGGGCTACGTCATAGTTGGCGTTGGGCGCGCCCTCCATCTTGCGCTCCACCCTGGCGCTCCCAATACCGGGCAGCTTTGCCAGCTCCCGCCCCCTCCTGATAAATTCGGCAATATTGGCCTCTTTATTTTCTTCTTTCAGCGAAAACATGCAAATATGACGGATCATAGCTTCCTCCACAATCATCAACAAAATTTTTATAATAACAAAAGCAAGTCCCGGGGCTATCCCCTGTTTTGCGCCTCCACCAGCCGCACGCCGCAATACTTCTCTCTGAGCTTGGGCTTTTCAATCTTCCCGGTGGCATTGCGGGGCACAGGGGCAAAGATCAGCTTACGGGGCCGCTTATACCGGGGCAGGTCCTGACAAAATTCCATGACCTCCTCTTCGGAAAGCTCCATGCCCTCCTTCACCTGGATAATGGCTGCGGCAATTTCTCCCAGCCGGCGGTCCGGCAGGCCAATCACCGCCACATCATGGATCTTGGGATGGCCTGCTAAGAAAGCTTCAATCTGCACCGGGTAAAGGTTCTCGCCGCCGGAAATGACCACATCCTTTTTCCGGTCCACCAGAAAAATAAACCCGTCCCCGTCCTGCCGGGCCATGTCCCCTGTATGCAGCCAGCCGTCCTGGAGTACTTCCGCCGTGGCTTCCGGGTCCCGGTAGTAGCCTACCATTACGCCGCCGCCCTTGACGCATAGTTCGCCTACCTCGCCCTGCTTCACCGGCTCGCCCTCCTGGTCCACCAGCTTCACCTGCCAGCCATAGCCCGCTATGCCAATGGCTCCCACCTTATCCGGATGGTCCACCCCCAGATGGACGCAGCCAGGGCCCGTGGACTCCGACAAGCCGTAGTTGGTATCATATTTATGCTTGGGAAAGTAGTCCCACCAATGCTTCACCAGACTGGGAGGCACCGGCTGAGCGCCAATGTGCATCAGCCGCCACTGGTCCAGCTGGTAGTCGGAAAGCTTTAGATCTCCCCGGTCCAGCGCCGCCAGAATGTCCTGGGCCCAGGGCACCAGCAGCCAGACAATGGTGCATCCCTCTGTAGAAGCCGCCTCCAGAATCGCCTTGGGCGAGTTCCCCTTTAAAAGCACCGCCCGCCCGCCAGTGAACAGCGAGCCAAACCAGTGCATCTTGGCTCCGGTGTGGTAGAGCGGCGGAATGCACAAAAACACGTCGTCATGGGTGGTTTCATGGTGCAGGGCTTCCATTCTGGCGGACTGCATCAGCGCCGCGTGCTTGAGCAGAATAGCCTTGGGGAAACCGGTGGTGCCGGAGGAATAGTAAATCGCAGCCTCGTCCTCGTCGTCAATCAGCACCTTGGGCGGGGCGCTGGAACAGTTGGCGGCGGCCCGGTGGTAGTCCTCTGCGAAGGAGGGGCATGCGTCTCCTACAAAAAAGAGGAGCTTGTCCTTTTCCAAAACAGAGGCGATGGACTCTACCCGGCCGATAAATTCCGGCCCGAAAAAGAGAATGTCCGCCTGTGCGAGGCCCACGCAGTATTCAATCTCCTGGGCGGTATAGCGAAAGTTAAGGGGCACGGCAATGGCGCCGGTCTTCAAAATACCGAAGTAAATAGGCAGCCATTCCAGGCAGTTCATCAGCAGCAGGGCCACCTTCTGGCCCTTGCCGATTCCCCGGCTCAGCAGCAGGTTTGCGGCGCGGTTGGCCTTTTCGTCAAAAACGGACCAGGTGATCTCCCTGCGGTAGGGAGCGGGGCCGCCGGGCTGGATCAGTTCATACTCCCGCCAAGTAACCCGCCGGGCCTCCTGCACCTCGGGGTTAATCTCTACCAAAGCGGTTTCACTGCCGTAGAGCTTCGAGTTTCTCTCTAAAAGATCCGTGATGGGCATGGGGATTCCTCCATCTGCTTTATTGATTCAACGTATTACACCATATTATATCTTTTTTCGTAAGCCAAGTCAAGCGCGGCGCGCCGGGATATCCTTGGGACTTTGTCCCAGGCTTTACCGCTTTTGGCGCCGGATGTATTCCAGCTTGTACGGCAGCCGGCAGCCTCTGTATTTTATTTGTAAATTTCCGCTTCCCCATTGACTACCGCGCGGAAACTTGCTACACTTAGCCTAAAGGCTGAAATGAATTTTCATGCGCCAAGAAAGGACAGTGATTTTTTGTGTCAATTCCTATACGAAACGAATATCCCCGCCCGGACCGGGTGAGGGAAAACTGGATGACCCTAAACGGACAGTGGGACTTCTCCTTTGACCGGAAGGATCAGGGGCTGCGGGAAGGCTGGTCCTCTCCGGAAAGCTCTTTGGGAGGCGAAGCGGTGAAGATCGAGGTGCCCTTCCCCTATCAAAGTCAGCTTTCCGGTATTAACAGCCAAGAGCACTGCGATGTGGTGTGGTACAGGAGAAGCTTCACCGTGCCGGAGAACCTTTCCTCCCGGCGGCTGCTGCACTTCGGCGCGGCGGACTACAAAGCCCAGGTCTGGCTGGACGGGCAGCTTTTGGGCGAGCATGAAGGCGGCTATTCTGACTTCACCTTCGACATTACCCATCTCACCCATCCCGGAGGAGACTACACCCTTACCGTCCGCTGCGAGGACCGCTTGGACACCGACCAGCCCCGGGGCAAGCAGAGCTACCGTCCGGAGCCCTTCGCCTGCTGGTATACGCCGGTGACGGGCCTATGGCAAAGCGTTTGGCTGGAGGGTGTGGGAAACTGTTACCCCATGGACTTCCGGCTGACCCCGGATGTGGAAAACGGCGCTGTAAAGGCGGAGGTCACCATGAACCAAGCCCCGGCCGGCAGCTCCCTGCGGCTGACTGTTTCCTTTAAGGGAAGCCAGACGGTCCGGCAGGAGATCGCCATCCATAAAGACTGCTTTGTGCAGACAGCCTTGTATCTGGGGCACAACGAGGAAATCAACGGGGTACACCTGTGGAGCCCCTGGGCCCCCAACCTCTACGATCTGACCATAGAAACCCTGGTAGACGGCCAGGTGGCCGACAAAGTGGAAACCTATTTTGGAATGAGGAAAATCAGCGCCTGCGGGGACCACATCACCCTCAACAATTCTGTCCTGTATCAAAAGCTGATTCTGGACCAGGGCTATTGGCCGGACGGCCTGCTTACCGCCCCCAGCGCCGGGGCCCTGAAAAAGGATGTGGAGCTCACC